>JAYULN010000075.1:0-6502 GCA_043763525.1 Hymenobacter sp. | reverse complement strand
CGGTTTGGTAGGTGAGCACGTCGGGGCGGCGGCTGGCGAAGCGCTGGTCGTCGGTCATGTACTCGCGGGTCATGCCCGTGGCGGTGGCTTCGGTGAAGGGCACGGAGTGGGCCGGGTCGCTCAGGAACTGGTCAAATTCGGAGCCGGCGGCGGTGGCGGGCTCGAAGCCGATTTTGCCGCCCGGCTGGAAGTAGAGCGTTTTATCCTGCGCGGCTTTGGGCGGCCAGGCATCGAAGGTGCGCCACTGGTTCGTGCCGCCCTCGAACACGGTGGCTTCGGGCAGGGCGGCGGGCTTGCCATCCTTCAAATACGACTTAAAGAACGGGGCTTCGATTTCCTTCTGGTAGTAGAGCGAGGGCGCGGGGCCGTAGGCCACGTTGCCCACCAGCTCGCCGGTGCCGCGCGCCCAGCCGCCGTGCACCCAAGGGCCCATCACGAGGCCGTTGCGCAGGCCGGGATTCTGCTTTTCGATGGACTTATAGATGTTGAGCGCCCCGAACAGGTCCTCGGCATCGTTGAAGCCGCCCACGGTGAGCACGGCGGTGCCCTTTTGCAGGTTTTTGAGGTGCGGGCGCAGGTCGCGGGCCTGCCAGTAGTCGTCGTAGTTGGGGTGCTGCATCAGCTCGTTCCAGAACGCGACCTGGCCCTTGTAGTAGCGGGCATCGGCGTTTTTGAGCGGCCCCATTTTCATAAAAAAGTCGTAGCCGTCGGGGGTGCCGTGCTGGAAGCCGGGGTTGCCGGTGGGCGTGGGCTGCGGCCGGGGCAGGCCGAAGCTCGCCAGAAAATTAAAGGCGTGGGGCAGAAAGAACGCGCCGTTGTGGTGGAAATCATCCCAGAACCAATCGGCGATGGGGGCCTGGGGCGAGGCGGCTTTCAGGGCCGGGTGGCGGGCCAGCAGGCCAGTGGCGGTGTAGTAGCCGGGGTAGCTGATACCCCACTGGCCCACGCGGCCGTTGCATTTGGGGGCCCGCTTGTTCTTGAGCAGCCACTCGATGGTGTCGAAGGTATCGGTACCCTCGTCCACGTCATTTTTGCCGGTGTGAATTTCTTTTTCGGGGCGCACATCCACAAACTGGCCTTCGCTCATGTAGCGGCCGCGCACGTCCTGGTAGGCAAAAATGTAGCCCTCGTGCATCATCGTGCTGCTGGGACCGAGGGCCTTTTTCATGCTGGCCGACTGGTACGGCCCCACGGCATAGGGCGTGCGGTTCAGCATGATGGGGTAGCGCACCTTGTCCGCATCCAAAGGCGCGTAGATGATGGTGTAAAGCTTCGCGCCGTCGCGCATGGGGATTTGAAATTCCGCCTTTTTATAGTGCTGCTGAATGTAGAGCGTATCGGCCAGCACGGTGGCCAGCTGGGCCTTATCGGCCTCGGAGGGCAGCGGGTAGGTGGCCGGCGTTTGGGCGCGGGCCGGGGCGGCGGCCACCCCAAGCAGGACCAAAAAAAGGCAGGCTGATTTCATACAGAGCAAGGTTTTGGTCAAGTGAACACCGGTAAAGGTATACGCCGGACGCAAACGCAGGCAGCCCTTGTACCCCGAAATTAAATTTCGGGGAAGTGCTAATGGCCCTGAATAAGCAGCAGGCACCGCACGTTATCGACTTCAATCTCATCGGGTTGGGTGGCGAGCACCCGGCGAATGTCCTTGGGCGAGCGGCCGCCGAACACCACCACGCTCAAACCGGCGGCGTGGGCCTGGGCGCTTTGCTCGGGCGTGACGCGGTCGGCATCGAGCACCACGGTATGCACCTTTTCGGTGCGGGCCACTTTCAGGCCGAAGGCAAATTCATCGGAGGCGATTTCGAGGCCGATGCGGACACCCGGCAGGGCCGCGCGGGCCAGGCGCACGGTGCCACTTTCCTGGGTGATGAGCAGCACTTTTTCGGGCGGCACGCGGTAGCGGGCGAGGCTGCGGGCAATCTGACGGATGAGCAGCGGCACGTTGTCGTGCTGGTGGCCGGCGGGCCGGCACAGGTCGTCCTCGTGCAAATCGAGGTGAATGAACGGGAACGCGGGGCGGCGGCTAAGGCGGGCCAGTACCGTATCGAAGGAAACGGGCCGCTCTTTTTGCAGCCAATCGTAGGGCAAGCCGCCCCGGTAGCGCAACTGCGTGAGCTCGGCCGCCGGGTGCTGGCTCACGCAGCCGTGGCCGGTGCTGCTATTTTCCAGCTTCTGGTCGTGGTAAAGCATCACGACGCTGTCCTGGCTCATTTGCAGGTCGATTTCGACCCCGTCGGCCCCGATGCGCAGGGCGTGGGCCACCCCCCGCCAGCTGCTCGGCGGCCGGAAATTGAAGGGGCTGATGGGCGTGAAAAAGCCGGAGCCGGCATGGCCCAGCACCACCAGCTTCGGGTTGATGGCGGGCTTAGTGGCCGTGCAGCCGGCTAGGTTTAGCACGGTAAAAAGGGCCAGAAAAGTCCGGGTGGGCGAGGAATACTTTCTCATGAACAAGCAAAAACCGGCACGCGCCAGTTGTTTTTCTGAACGGGAAAGCGGCCGGCAGGTTGTCGTGCGTCTCGTCGTTGAACGGCCGGCACCGCGTCGGCCAGCCATCGTTCAAGCTTCATCGTTCAACGACGAGACGCAAGAATGCGTCGCTACAACCTCGCGGCTGGCCGGGATTTTTCGAGCAGCCCAAACAGGAAGGTGAGCGCCACTACCAGCCACAGCGAACACCACACGTCGCTCAAATAATGCATGCCCAGCACCAGCCGGCCCAGCGCAATGAGCCCCGGCAGCACTAGCAGCGGCCCCCGCCAGCGCGGAAACGCCAGCGCCAGCGGCCAGAACAAGCTGAAATAAATAGCGGTGTGCGACGATGGGAACGAGTCGTTGTGGGCCCCCGTGGCCCACAGGCCAGTGCCCACGTAGCCACCCCCAAACTGCACTTCGGGCCGCAGCCGATGCACGCTGCCTTTCAGCACGTTGGCCAGCACCATGCTGAACTCGTGGGTGAGCAGCAGGATGAGGAAGATGGTGGCTTCCTTTTTTTTCAGGGCGTAGCGGCCGATGGCGAAAGCCAGTCCGAGGACCAGGAAAATGATGGGCAGGCCCAGAACGTGGGTCATCAGGGCCGCGTGGGCGGCATCGGCGGCGGCGGTGAGGGCAGCAAAAAACGGCGCGGCCCCCGCGAAGTGGCCGTGCATGAATTGGGCCAGCGGCTGGTCGAGCACGAGGATGAGCAGGGCGCAGGCCGGCAGCGTGAGGGCCGTGAAGAGCAGGAACTGGCGAAGCGTCATGGGCAGGCAAGTAGTAGCGCGGACTTTGTAGTCCGCGAGTGGGACCGTTGAACTCGCGGACTACAAAGTCCGCGCTACACCCTTACCCCAACGCTTTGTTCAGGGCAATGATGGCCGGCCGGTACTCCTCGCGGCCCACGATGAACTGGATATTCACCTTCCGCAGGGCAAAGCCCGCGCTGCGAATATTGATGCCGGCCTCGGCCAGGGCCCCGGCGGCGCGGGCCAGCAGGCCGGGTTCGTCGATATTAGAGCCGATGAGGCAGACCAGGGCCGCTTCCTGCATGGTTACGTTTTCGTATTTGGCTTGCAGCACCTCCACCAGGGCCGGCTTCAAATCCTTCTCCCAGATGAGCAGCGAAATGCTGTTGGCGCTGGTGGCCTTGAAAATGTAGCTCACCCCGAGGTCAAAAAATACCTGCATGAGGTGCAGGTCGAAGCCGGCCGCGCCCACCATCAGCGGGTCGTGAATATCGATGATGACGACGTTGGCGGTGCCCGTAATGACTTCGATGCGCTTGGTGGGCGACACGTAGTCGCGGGTGATGAGCGTGCCGGGATGCGCGGGCTCGAAGGTATTTTTGATGCGCAGGTCGATGGCGTTTATCTCCAGCGGCTTCGAGGCTTTGGGGTGGATGGCCTCCATGCCCACGTCGGCGAGTTGGTCGGCCACGTCGTAGTTGGTGAAGCCGATGGGGTGGCACTGGTCCACGCCCACCAGGTTGGGGTCGGCCGAGCTGAGGTGGTATTCTTTGTGAATAATGGCCTCCTGGGGCCGCACGGCCACGGCAATCTTGCTGAAGGTAACTTCCGAATAGCCCCGGTCGAACTCGCGCATGATGCCCTCGGTGCCCTTGGTGTAGCCGGTGGCGATGCAGATGGTGTGGGCAAAATCAACATCGGCAAAGGCCTGGCGGATACGCTCATCAATCGTCAGCGGCCGCGCATCGTCGAAGCCGCTCAGGTCGATGAGGGTGGCGTGCAGGCCCCGGCTTTGCAGGATATTCACCGAGTTGAACGCCGAATGCGCCTCCCCGATACTCGCCAGGATTTCGCGGGCCGCCTGCAAAATACTGGTGTTGTTCACGTAGCCCGAAGCCAGCACGTTGGTGAGGCTGGCGAGGTAATTCTGGGCCTGGTCGATGCGCTGCTGGATGAAGGCATCGGCCACGGCCAGGTTTAGGCCCAGCGGCTCGTAGGCTTTGTTCAGCTCCTGAAGCTGGGTGGCCACGTCCTGCAGCGCCGCCCGAAACTCCTGCTGCTGGGTGATGCGGTGGTACACGCCGGGAGCGCCGGTTTTCTTGTTCTCCAGCAGCCAGTTGGTAACATTGGCGTAGGCCGAAACCACGAAGACACGGTTGTATACTTCCTGGCCCTGGCGGTTGTGGAAGATGATGTTGTCGAGGACGTCGGCGAAGGCCGTCATCGAGGTGCCGCCGATTTTTTCTACTGTAAGCACGATAAAACTGAATTGCGGACTTCAAAAGCAGGGTACGGAGCGCGCCCTACTTCCCGTCGTTTTCGGCGAAAATAGCAGCCCAGTCCAGGTTCAGCTCCGGCAGGGTGCGGCACGGAATGGGTCCCGGCCCGGCGTACTCGCCCACCAGGCGGTAGCGGGCGGTAGTTTCGTCGAGCACGAAAACGGAAATATCGTTGTCCTGCGGCAGCACTATCCAGTATTCGAGTACGCCGGCTTCTTCGTAGAGGTCGAATTTGTCTTTCCAGTCGCGGGCGGCGGTACGAGGCGATATGACTTCAATAATCAGGTCAGGCGCACCCAGGCAACCACGCGTCTCAATCTTGACCGGGTCACAGATAACGCACAAATCGGGCTGTACCACGGTGTAGATGGCCGCATCGGCGGTGCTGCCACGTTTGGGCAGGCGCACGTCGTAGGGGGCCACCCGCACCTGGCAGGGCTGCCGCCGCAGGTGCGTATGAAAATGGGCGTGCAAATCCCCCAGCAGGGCCTGATGCCGGTCGGTAGGGCCACTCATGCGGCGCATGATTTTACCGCGCAGCAGTTCCACCAGCTCGGTGAACTGCCAGGTCAGGTAGTCGGCATAGGTATAGGTGCCGTTCGGGTCGAGGTCGGCCAGGGAAGTGATGGGAGCGGGCATGGAAGCGCTGGGAGCAGTCATAGCTAAAGGTACGCTTGGTGATGGAAAATGAATAATGCGAAACGCGGACTAAAAGTCCGCGCTACTTCCCGTACGAAATCATGTTCGTAATCAGCCGGTACGCGCCCGGCACGCCCGCCGGCAGCTCCCGAAACAGCGACAGGCCCGTGTAGATGTAGTGCCCCTTGCCGTAGTCGGCCACTAGGATGGCGCTTTCCTTCACCGCCTCGCCGGGGTCGCTGCTGGAAATGACGGTCTGATATTTTGGGTCCCACTTTGAGGGGTAGTACAGGCCCTGCTCCTGCACCCAGCCTTTGAAATCTTCGGCGGTAATCTTATTCGGCGCAGCCAGCAGCGGGTGCTTCGAGAGCGTTACGGGGGCATCCTCCACGGTTACCCGGTCGTTGGAGAGCGTCATTGGGTAGGGGCCGATTTCGGGCAGTACGGTGCCGCGGCTCACTACGTACTGCACCACCACGGTGCCGCCGGCTTCGATGTATTTGAGGATTTCGGGCTGCTGGGTTTTGAGCTTATCGACCGTGTTGTAGGCGCGGATGCCGACTACGAGGGCATCGTATTGCTTGAGGCGGGCGGCGGTGAGGTCCTTGGGTTCGAGCAGAGTCACGTTGTAGCCGATTTGGCGCAGGGCTTCGGGCACTTCGTCGCCGGCCCCCATGAGGTAGGCCACGTTCTGGCCGCGCCGGCGCAGCTCCAGCTTCACGAGCGGGGCCACGGCTTCGGGAAACAGCGTTTGGGTGGGAATGTGGGGGTAGACGATTTGCTGGATGCCCCGGCTGTAGGACCCCACGGGACCCCCTTGGGGCGGCCCCTCCCCGGTGGGGAGGGGAGACAATGTGGCCACGGCGCGCAGCTCCGTTTTGCCGGGGGCGGCGCTGGGGCCGGGCTGCACGCGGAACTCCACGGTTTGCTCGGCATCTTTGGCGGCGAGGGCGAAGGACTGGCTGGCGGGGGTGCTGGTCCAGCCGGGGGGCAGGGTGAGGGCCAGCGTGCCGGCCACGCCCGCCCGGCCGGCTTTGAGGGTCACGGGCACGGTCTTGGGCTGGGCATCGGCGAAGACGTAGGCGCGGGCGGCGGGCAGGTTCACGGCCACGGGCGGCACCACGGCCAGCGGCTGGTACA
>JAYULN010000074.1:0-2640 GCA_043763525.1 Hymenobacter sp. | reverse complement strand
AGCCAGTATTAAGTAGTCAGTAGTCGGACATCAACCTGCTGTCAATCAAGATTTAACATTGGGTCTGACTACCGAATACTTATGTTTGACTACTTAATAGATGGTACTGGCCGTGCTGCTGGCCGTCGATTAGCGTGCAGCACGCAGCGGCAATCCCAGCCAAAGCGCTACTTAGAGCGGTTTTACAATCAGGGTACGTGCTCCGGTCCGACGGCGGAGCTGTCCGACCGGTTGAAGGATGCGTCTCTTGGGCTAGTCGTTCAGCTCCCGTTCTCGCAACAACCGGTCGGATGGCTCCGCCGTCGGACCGGAACCCGTACACCAACCTGGGAACCGCTGTAGCTCCTGCGTCGTGGGTCACAGACTCACCTTACCAGCAGCCAGCAGTTACGCGCTGCGTGCTAATCGGCGGCCAGCAATCAACTGCCCCGGCTCCTTTTCGTACTTTGCAGCGTTGGGCTGTATTATGAGTTTTCGAGGTTTTTTTCTGCTACTGCTGCTTGGGCTGGGCTTACTGGCCCGGCCGGCGCGGGCGCAGACGTTTGACCCGCGCTCGGCCATTCCCCCCGATTCGTTGCGGGCGAGCAAGGAGCTATTGCCCCACCGCACCGACTCCCTACGCCGGCGCTTCGACGAAGAGCGGGTAATAAACCGTCTCAAAGCCTACTCGCGCCGCAAAACCATTGCCGGCCGGGCCGTATCGGGCCTGCTCAACTTCACGCGGCGGCAGGAAGAGCAGGCCGGCCTCGATGCCGTGCTGCTCGACCGACAGTTCGACCGCCACAACTTCAAAATCGTGCGGCGCGTGAACATCCGTACGCTCGATGCCTTCGGCTACAACCTCACCGACTCGACCAAGCTGCCGCGCACTACCTGGGAAAAGGCCGGCAACGCCCTGCACATCAAAACGGCCCGCTCGCGGGTGCGGCAGGTGCTGCTGTTCCGGCCCGGCCAGCCCCTCGAACCCCAGGCCCTGGCCGAGTCGGAGCGCCTGCTACGCCAAACCCCCGAAATTCTGGATGCCCGCGTGCTGGTGAACGAGAACACGACCACCCGCGACAGCGTCGACATCGACGTGCTGACCACCGACGTGTTCAGCATCACGGCGGGCGTGGAGCTGGGCTCGGCCACGTCGGGCCTCATCACCTTCGGCGACGACAACTTTCTGGGCCAGGGCCACCAACTCCAAAATGCCTACCGCTACGGGCGCGACCTGAGCACCAACAACGGCGAAAAGCCCCAGCAGTGGTCGTACGATGGCAGCTACACCGCCCCTTTCCGGCATTTCGTGTACGGCCAGGCCCGCTACCGCAACGAGTACAACTACCGCTCGGCCGGGGTGTCGCTCCAGCGCGATTTTTACTCGCCCAGCGCCCGCTACGCCGGGGCGCTCAGCCTCAACAATTACAACCGCAACGTGGCCCTGTTCGCGCCGCCCGAGGGGCAGCCGTACGTGTACTACCCGCTGCGCTACACCGTGCAGGATACCTGGGTGGGCCGCTCCCTGCGCCTGCGCTCCTACGACATGGGCTATGAAAGCCCCGGCCGCGTGATTGTGGCGGCCCGGGTGCTCAACACCAACTACACCACCACGCCGCAGCCCGATGCCAGCACCGGCGTGCCCCCGCCCGATTTTCACAACGGCACCTTGCTGCTGGGCACGGTGGGCTACTCGGTGCGCCGCTACTATAAGGACCGGTACTTGTTTGGCTTTGGCCGCACCGAAGACGTGCCCACCGGCACCGTAATCAGCATTACGGGGGGCTACGATGCCAACAAAGTGGAGCCCCGCCGCTACGTAGGCGTGCGCCTGGCCGCGGCGGCCTTCAGCACCAACCGGGGCTATTTGTATGCCGCCGCCGACCTCAGCGCTTATCAGCTGATGAATGCGGAGCGCAAGTGGGAACAAGGCTTGCTGTCGACGGAGTTCACGTCCTTTACCCGGCTCTACCATTTCGGCAACTGGCAGTACCGGCATTTTCTCAGCAGCAAGGCCACCATTGGTTTCAACCGGCGGCCCGGCGAACTGCTTCAGGGCATCACCAACGAACGGGGCCTGCGGGGCTTTTCGCCGGCCCAGCCCATTGCGGCCACCAGCCGCTTCGTGCTCAACTACGAAACCACGCTCTTCACGCCGCTGTCGCTGCTGGGCTTCCGGCTGGCGGGCCTGGCCTTTGCCGATGCGGCCTGGGTGAGCGACCGGCCTGGGGGCGGCTCGCCCTTTGCCGGCGCGCCCTACACGGGTTTCGGCCTGGGCCTGCGCTTCCGCAACGAGTTTACGGCCCTGCGCACCTTCCAGCTGCTGATTGGCTACTACCCGCGCGGCCTGAATGCCGCCAACGGCGTGCGCATGTTCGAAACGGCCCGCGAAACCGTCACCTTCACCGATTTCGGCCTGGGTTCGCCCGGTACGGCTCCGTATCAATGATTTTGGGACGGTGGCCAACGCGGGGCACTATCCCGGGTTTGCCCACCGCCAAACAAAACGAAAACGCCACCCCTGCATCAGGAGTGGCGCTTTAATGCTAAAGTGTTTAGAAAGTCGCCAAAATCAATCAGACCGTCATGCTTCATCTGGCGTCCGCTTGTCGAAGCATCTCTACCGCTTCGTTGAACGTCGCATACGAAGCGGTAGAGATG
>JAYULN010000073.1:0-6503 GCA_043763525.1 Hymenobacter sp. | reverse complement strand
TCGGCAACCCGCCGCCGCCCTGGCTGGCAACGGGGGCATCGTCGTTGCTCAGCTTATGGCAAATCGACTCGGCCGGCTTCGAGCGCTACCGCCACCTGCGCCCGTCGTTTCCGGTGGCCAACATGGGCGACTTCTACGCCTGGCCCTGCGCCGAAACCGTGGTGGGCGGCCTGCTGAGCCTCTACCGCCACCTGCCCGAGCTGGCCGTGCTCCAGGCCCAGCGCCAATGGGCCAGCCGGGCCAACGTACGCAACCGCTCGGGGCTGCTGCGCGGCAAGCGGGTGGTGGTGCTCGGGGCGGGGGCCGTGGCGCAGGCCGTGCGCCAGCAGCTGGCCGGTTTCGAGTGCCCGGTGCAGCTGCTGGCCCGCACCAATCCCGAGGCCCAGCTCCGCTCCAAAGCCGCCCTGCACGCCGTGCTGCCCGACACCGACATCGTGGTAAACTGCCTGCCCGGCAGCGCCGAAGGCTTTTTCTCGGCCGACCTGCTGGCTGCCATGCGCCCCGGCAGCATCTACGCCAGCGTGGGCCGCGGCAACACCACCGACGAGCCCGCCCTGCTACGCCTGCTGCAAGCCGGCTACCTCGGCGGGGCCGTACTCGACGTAACCGCCCTCGAACCCCTGCCCACCGACAACCCCCTCTGGGCCCTGCCCAACGTGCTGCTCACCCAGCACACCGGCGGCGGCCAGCACCTCGAAGACGAAGGCAAAGTCGATGCCCTGCTGCGCAACCTGGAGCGAATGCGTACCGGCCAGCCGCTGGAGAACCTGGTGGATTTGAGCCGGGGCTATTGAGAACTGTAGCGTAAAAATGAACGCACTATTTGAATTCATGCAGAAGAACTTTCCCGGCTTGCTGCTGCGCGCGCCACTTTTTTATTCCTGGCCGATTGGGATTCGCTTCGACTTGCAGAATGATTCTTCCACTCCCGACGATGCGTATTTCTGCGAAGTAGTTCGACGGGCTGGGGTGCTTTTTCAAGCAGTTTTCCAAGTTGATGACCCCGTCTTGATTGTGCATCAGCAGTGGCGCGGCAAGAGGTTTCGTATCAAGCACAACAGCTACCTACTGATGCAGCTCAGCCTCCCGAAGGCCCTGCTTTCCTTTCAACAAATCGCCAATCCGTATCGCCATTCTTTCCAGCCGGGCCGATGGAACAGGGTTTGCGCAATTACCACAGCTTCCTGCATCCCATATCCGGCAATTCTCGAAGCCATCAGCCATCAACACTTTCCTCCCCGCAAGCCCGCACTGCACAACGATACCTTCTTCCTTAATCAGCGAACGGGCATCATTTTTCATATGTACGACGACCGAGGCCTCGATATTATCGCCCCTTCAGCGTCGGCGCTACTTCATTTGTACGAAACCCACAACGACTTAATCCTGGATTATGACCGGGAGAAAGTAGCCACCGTCTTTGCTTAACGCATGGCATTACGGAATTGAAAAACAGAAAGCCCGACCAATCGGCCGGGCTTTCTGTTGTTGATGGCGCTTGTGGAAGTAACGCTTGAATTAATCGAACCTACTCCGCGCTTTCCACTCCTGCCGCCTTCGTCATCACGTCCACAATCTCGGCCGAAATGCCGGTGGTGCTGAAGCCGCCGTCGTGCATCAGGTTCTGCATGGTTACGTAGCGGGTGAGGTCCGAGAAGAGCGAGATGCAGTAATCGGCGCAGGCCTCGGCGGGGGCGTTGCCGAGGGGCGACATCATGTCGGCAAAATTGTAAAACGCATCGAAACCGGTGATGCCGGTGCCGGCCGTGGTTTTGGTGGGCGACTGCGACACGGTATTCACACGCACTTTTTTCAGCTTGCCGAAACGCTGGCCGTAGCTACGGGCAATGCTTTCGAGCATGGCCTTGGCCTGGGTCATGTCGGTGTAGTCGAGGAAGGCGCGCTGCGAAGCAATGTAGCTCAGGGCCACAATGCTGCCCCACTCGTTCATGGCGTCCTGCTTCTCGGCCACTGCCATCATCTTATGAAACGACAGGGCCGACACGTCGATGGTCTGGTTGAAGAATTTGTAGTCCAGCTCGCCGTAGTGCTTCTTTTTGCGGATGTTGGCGCTCATGCCAATGCTGTGCAGCACGAAGTCAATCTTGCCGCCCAGCTTCTCCTGCGCGCCCGAAAACAGCGCCTCCAACTCTTCCACCGACGTCGCATCGGCCGGGATAATCGGCGCGTTGCACTCCTCGCTTAGCTTATTGATTTCGCCCATGCGCATGGCCAGCGGCGCATTGGTCAGTACGAAGCGCGCACCCTCGGCGTGCGCCCGCTGGGCCACTTTCCAGGCAATGGAATGTTCGTTGAGTGCGCCGGAAATGATGCCGACTTTGCCGGCAAGGAGGTTGTTAGCCATTGAGTGACTGAGTGATTGAGTGACTGAGTGAAGTCAGCCGGCCCTTGGACCAACTTGGATTTCAGCGCAAGTTAGCAATTCACCCAGTCACTCAAACAATCAATCACTCTCACGCCACCGTTTCGCCCCGCAGCGCCAGCAACTCGCGGGCGCTCTGAAAGGCGTTTTCGCTGGGCTTGGCCCCGGCAATCATGTGCGCAATTTCCTTGATGCGGTCGTCCTGGTTCAGCTCGCGGATGCGGCTCACGGTGCGGTCGGCGCGGTCTTCCTTGTACACGAAGTAATGCACGTCGCCGGCCGCTGCCATTTGGGGCAGGTGCGAAATAGCCACCAGCTGGTGCTTCTGGGCCATTTGCTGCATCATGCGGCCCACTTTCACGGCAATCTCCCCCGAAATACCGGTGTCGATTTCGTCGAATACTATCGTGGGCAGCGCCGTTTTATCGGCCAGCATGTATTTGATGCACAGCATCAGGCGCGAGAACTCGCCGCCCGAGGCGGCCTTGCTCAGCGTTTGGGGCTGCGCGCCTTTGTTGGCGGTGAAGAGGATGCTCACCACGTCGATGCCGCTGGTGGCGGGTACGCCGGTGCTGTGCTGCACCACAATGCGGGCGTGCGGCATGCCCAGGTCGGCCAGCAGCAGGCCGAGCTGCTTTTCAAAGGTGGGGAACGACTTGCGGCGGCTTTCCGACAGCTTGGTGCCCTGCTTGGTCACGGCAGCCAGGGCTGCGTCCGAGTCCTTCCGCAGGCGGGCAATTTCCTTGTCCAGGCTCAGCACCGAGCTTACTTTCTGGCGCAGGTCGTCGCGCACGGCAATCAGGGCGGGCAGGTCGCGGGCCTGGTGCTTGCGCTGCAAAGTGTAGAGCACGTTGAGGCGGTCCTGCAATTCTTCGGCGCGGGCGGGGTCGCCTTCGGTGCGGCGCTCGGCGGTTTCCACTTCGTCGGCGATGTCGTGCAGCTCAATCAGGCAGCTATCGAGGCGTTCGCGCAGCTCGCGGAAGTTGTCGGCGTAGTTGGCCACCTGGCCCAGCAAGCCCACGGCCTCCTTCAGGTTGCCGGTGGCGCAGGTTTCGCTGTCGCGCAGGCCATGCAACGCCTGGCTCAGCTTGTACTTGATTTCCTCGGCGTGCTCCAGCTGCTTCACCTCCTGCTCCAGCGCGTCCTGGTCTTCGGTGTCGAGGCGGGCTTCCTCCAGCTCATTCAACAGAAAGCTGTTGTAATCCAGCTCTTTGCTGGCCTGGGCCGCCTGGCTTTCCAGCGTTTGCAGGTCGGCTTCCAGCTTGCGGTACTGCCGGAAAGCGTGGCTGTACATGGTGCGCTGCGGCACCAGCCCGGCGTACAAATCGAGCAGATTCAGCTGAAAAACACCGTCGCCCAGCAGCAGCGTATCGTGCTGCGAGTGAATGTCCATCAGGTTAGCGCCGATTTTCCGCAGGGCCTCCAGCGTCACCGGCGTGTCGTTCACAAAAGCGCGCGACTTACCATTCGGGCTGATTTCGCGCCGCAGAATACAGTGCGTATCGTAGTCCAAATCCTCCGCCTCGAAAATATCCTGCAACTGATAATTGGCGATATTGAATTGCCCTTCAATCACGCATTTCCGCTCGGTATCGAACAGCATCCGCGAATCGGCCCGGTTGCCCAGCAGCAGCCCAATGGCACCCAGCATGATGGATTTACCAGCCCCGGTTTCACCCGTAATTATATTCAGCAGCGGCGACGGGCGCAATTCCAATTGCTCAATCAGCGCGTAATTTTTGATGCGTAAATCGACTAACATAAATCACTGATTTCTGATGATTAACCGTGATTTCACTGATTATATTTTGGGTGAAATCACAGTTAATTAGCTTCCGATTATTTTTTTTAATTTCAACAGCTTATCACAAGCTATTCAACGATGCCATATGCCATCAGCGCCAATCACAAACTCCTAGTAAACCGTTTACCAAGCCAGAAGAATCAGCGAAATCTCGGTTAATCAGCGAAAATCAGTGATTCAGGACCGTTTGATATTTCGCCGAATTCGTCGGGTCTACTTCCGTCAGCATCGTCACGAGCTGCTGCTTAAGCTGCTGGTCCTGACTGGTGCGGAAAATATTGGCAATTTCCTCCGCTTTCGCATCGAAAAAAGCGCGGGCGAACAAGGTGCTGGGGCGCGAGACGGCGGCCTTCTGAATCCCGCTCAGCGAGGCCATCACCGAGGCGCGGGCCTCGTCGGGCTTTTCGATGAACAGGTCCATGCCTTGCCGGTAGTAGCCATAGAGGCCGGTGCGGAAGGCTTCGAGCTGCGGGTCGGTGAGGTTGTCGAGCAGAAAATGCCGCTCGCGCGAGCCGGTGCCGCGCCAGCCTTCGTCCACCTCATTGGTCTGGGTTTGGTTGGCCGAATAGTTTACCACGTTGCGGGCCAGCTCGTAATACGGCGTACCGCCGAGCCGGGCAAACGTGTCGTGGTCGAGGCCGATGACGAGATAGGCGTAGTAGCCGAGCAGCGACGATAGGTTCGACACAAAGCTGTTGGGCGAGAAATCGAGCGGCGTTTGCGGCGAGTAGTTGAAATTAAAATTCCGGTCGACCATGCTGACGACGTTGGTGTCGTAGCCGGTGCCGTACACGGGGCGCGTCGAAATGAGGCGCATGGTGGCGTTATAGGTGCCGTTCTGGGGAATGGCGGTGATGCCGATGAAAATTTTCAGCCGAATTCGCTCCTCAGGACGGTAGGTCTGGGTAGTCCAGGCGCGGCTGTTGAGGAAGGTGCGGATGTCGTTCTGCATCTGCGTGACCAGCGTGGGGTCCGAAATGGTCACGTTTTCGGTCGATACGCGCACTTCGGCCAGTAGCTCCTGGGCATGGGCGGCGGGGCCGGCCGCGAGCAGCAGCACGAAAATCGACAGGGCGGCGAGAAATTTTCGCGTCATGATGTAATAGTCAGGCGGGCCAGAATCAGGCTTACCAGTCCGCGGGCCACATCGGCTTTGGACTGCAACTCAAAATTAACGATTTGGCCGGCGGCATCCAGCACGGTCACCTTGTTGGTGTCGTGGCCGAAGCCCGCGCCCGCGTCGCGCAAGGAATTCAGCACGATGAGGTCGAAGTTTTTCCGGCGCAGCTTGTCCTGGGCGTGGGCCAGCTCGTTCGTCGTCTCCAACGCAAAACCGACCGCAAATTGTTCAGCCCGCTTGTGCTGGCCGAGGGTGGCGGCGATGTCCACGTTTTTCACCAGCTCCAGTGTCAGCGTTTCACCCGATTTCTTGATTTTATCGACCGCCACGTGCGCCGGCCGGTAGTCGGCCACGGCCGCCGCAAAAACCCACACATCGGCTTCATCCGCCACTTCAGTCGCCGCCGCAAACATTTCCGCTGCCGTCTCCACCCGCACCGTGCGAATGCGCGGGCTGGCAGGGTCAGGCAAGTTGCTGGGACCGCTGATGAGCGTCACCTCCGCGCCCTGGGCCGCAAAGGCCTCAGCCAGCGCATAGCCCATCTTGCCCGTCGAGCGGTTACCGAGGAACCGGACGGGGTCGATCGGCTCGTAGGTAGGACCGGCGGTGAGAAGGATGTGCATCAGCTTTTTTAGCAGGAATGAAGAAATAAACGCAGTGGTACAAATCCGAGTGATAAATAATTGGGTAAATAAATCATGAATGTTTGAAAAAAATTCACCAATAGGCATTAACAGCTAATCATAATCTACTCAAACTCGCGCTCCATCCATTTTTAGAACCGCCATATTTATTACTTGTTTTTTGGACGATACGAGACCTTTATAATGAAGCTGTTTAGAAATAGGACTTACGCAAAACCGTATTCCTCAAGCCCCAGCGGAGCGGCATATCGGTAGTAACCGACATGTCGCCCCGCTGGGGCTAGCAAACGGCGCATTTGCGTAAGTCCTAAGAAAGTCAAAAGGACGGCCATGCTTCGACAAGCGGATGCCAGATGAAGCATGACGGTCTGATTGATTTTGGCGACTTTCTAAACAGCTTCAATGTGAATCTGGCCCTCTAGGTCTGTTGGTAATACTTTGAAAATTATGGAATCTCCCGCTGCAAGAGTAAAGTCATCAGTGTTATCAGTATTTATATATTTCTTATTATTAACATCATATTGAAACGAAAAATTATATCCTCTACTAAAG
>JAYULN010000072.1:0-6516 GCA_043763525.1 Hymenobacter sp. | reverse complement strand
TGAAAAAGCCGGGCGAGCCCGGCTTTTTCGTGCCCTTCTGCCACCGGTTTCGGCAAGCAGCCAGGTGGCTTGATTTAGTAGTTCGATTCGGCCGAGGGCAAATCAATTAGAATGAATTGAGCATCCTTGGCGGCGCGAATTTGCACCACGTCGTCGTCGGTCATGCGGACCTGGTCGTTGGGGCCCAGCTCGGTGCCGTTCACGAAAATACTGCCTGCCTTCACATAGATGAGGGTGAGGCGGATGGGGAAGGTCTTGAACTCGATTTCCTTGCCCTCGCTCAGATTCGACCAGTAGATGGTGCTGTTGGAGTTCATGTACACCACGTCTTCGAGCACTTTTTGGCCGGTTACGAGGGGTATCAGCTCGTTTTTGTTGCCGCTGAGGAAGCTCAGATCTTTCTGCTCGTAGCTGGGGGCCAAGCCCTTCTGGCCGGGAATGAACCAGAGCTGGTAGAGGTGCAGGGGCTTGTCCTGGCGGTTGAACTCGGAGTGGGCCAGGCCAGTGCCGGCGGTCATGCGCTGCACCTCGCCGGCTTTGATGGTGGTTTTATTACCCATCGTGTCCTGGTGCGTGATTTCGCCGTCGAGCATCAGCGTCACAATTTCCATTTCGGAGTGCGGGTGCTGCGGAAAGCCCGATTGGGCCGCCACGTTGTCGTCGTTGAAGACCCGCAACGGCCCGAAGTGCATGTTGGTGCGGTCGAAATAATCGGCGAACGAAAACAGGAAATAGCTGCTGAGCCAGGCGGCGGGAGCAGCGTGGTGGCGGTCGGCGGCGGAAATGTATTTGAGCATAGGAGCGGAAAAGAATGAGGACGGCGTGACTCGCATACGCAGGGCCACGCCCGAGAGTTAGCACCTCCCCTAAACGACAAAGCCCCTCCGCGGTTGCGGAAGGGCCCGTAAAACGAATAATCGACAAATCGGCCCTACACTTTCCGGAGCAAGGCCACCTGCTGCTGCAAGTCGAGCACGAGGCTGGCCACGCGCTCCAGCGAGAGCTCGGCGATGGGAAACGTGCTGCTGATGTAGCTTTTAGCCTCCCAGATTTCGAGCACGTCGGCCGCGCTGATGTCGTAGGGCAAGAAATTCGGGTTGTCAGAATGCAGCACAAACATGGCGTTGGAGCGCATCTTGTTGAACACGCGCTTGAACACGATGCCGTCTTTGCTGCTCACCACAACGCACGGCGTACCGTCCTTAATGCTGGTCCACTCCTCGACGTAGCGGCCCACGATGACAGTGCCGCTGGCAATAGGCAGCATCGAATCCCCGGCGATTTCGAAAGCCCGGTAGGTGCCCGTTTGCGAGAGCATGGGCAGTCGGAACTTGGGCAGCACCTCCAGGTACTCGCGGTCGGCGTAGCCGTTGAGGTAGCCGGCGGCGGCCTTCTGGGGCACCAGCTCGATGTTCTCGTTCTGGTCCTTGTCCACGGTGAAGGCCAGCACGCGGAGCCGGCCGCCAGCGGGCGTGGGCGGTTCGGGCTGGTCGTCGCCATCGGCGGGCGCGTTGGGGTCGGGCGCGGGCAGCGAGCCGATGATTTTGGTGTTCTTTTTCTTGCTAAAGTCAGTGGTTACCAACTGGTCGAGCGTGATACCGAACAGCCGAGCCATATTGACCAGCGTAGCAAGGCGGGGCTCGGCGCGGCCTTCTTCGTAAGCGCCCACCAAGGAGCGTTTGATGCCGAGCTTCTCGGCCATCTGGGCCTGCGTGAGGGCGAGCTCACGCCGGCAAAACTTGAGGTTGGTATTAATCATCGGGAGGGTCGGCAGCCGGGAATGGCGTTGGTTTCAACGCAGATTCGGCTGGTGAAGTTAGCAACGCAAGCGCGAAGTTACTAATTCACTTAGCTAATAATTTTCTGCCCACCACTTTAGCGCAGGGCAATTTGTTTTTCCACCCACCATTCGTCGCTTTCCCAGCATGAATCCCAGCCAACGCGGGAGTATCTGGGGCTGCTGCTGCCGCCTCGGTTGCCTGGTATCAGGCACTGGCTAATGAGAGAAGAGCTATTTTGCACCGGAACAAGGAAGTTGTTGCCCCCGTCCGTCGGTGTCCACTCGCCTTTTAGCAGCACGCCCGCGAAGCGGCGATGACGAGGGCCGCACGGGCGCGGTGGGAACGGCGCGGCATTGGTTCTACCAATTAATAATCAAGGTTCCAAATACCTCCTGGCTGACTAAATTTCACTGCGGCAAGTCTTCCGTTTTTAAATTCATAAATATGACTGATGTCATCAACGCAATAATCAAAAACAACTACTTTGAATTGATGCTGTAAGTCTAACGGAAAGACCTTGAAAAACTGCCTGTAGAATTCACTTGCCCGTATTCCTATCTTGATACCATTGGCGAAAACCACGCTAAGTAGGTAGCCAGTATTAAGTAGTCAGTAGTCAGACATCAAAGTGCTGTCAATCAAGATTTAATATTGGGCCTTACTACCGAATACTTATGTCCGAATACTTACTATCATTAATCTCTCCTTTGAGAATGTTACTTTGGACTAGTTCTTCCGGCTCTGTTGAAAAATATAAAAGCAGTCTACTATTACCCTTGCTTAGACTCACGAATGGAAATGTTCCGTTTTCCTGCTTGACGAGCTTGGTTTTCGCAGAAAAGTCCCGTAATAGACTTGATTGCAGCTGGGTTTTGTTTTCAGTAGGCCCAAACGGTTCTATTATGTATTTCTGGCAAGCCACTAGGTGAAGCGTATCCTGTCCTGTCTTTACAAGTGTATTGAAATCGAACAGACTATCAGGAGTTACCCAATAAGCGCCAATCCGAAATGAAGTGGACGTATCCACAGGCACATCCGCTTCTTTTTGCGGTGTCACAATTTCTTCTTTAGCTGTATTGGCTACACCTGTTGGATGGTGCTCTGAACAAGCATAAAGCCCAACCAATCCTATCAAGGCCACACTTATCCGTTTTCTCATTCTATTGGCCGCGCAACCGTTTGTGGTACAGAGCAGCCATGCGCAGCTGGAAGTAATCGTATTTCTCGCGCAGGTGGTCGAAGAGGTCGCGGAGGGTGGGGTCGCCGCCGAGCTGGGCGCGAGCGGTGAAGATTTCGGCCAGCTCGGCATCGGAGGCGAAGTCGTGGATGCGTAGCTCGCGGCCCTTGGCGTAGGCGTTGTAGAGGTGGGTTTTGACGGTGCTCAGGGCCAGGCCGCGACGCTCGGCAATGTCCTCGGGGGTGAGGCCCATCCGGTGAAACTGCATGGTGGCATCCTCGGAGTCGCTCACCGGTTTGTCGGCCACGGCGGCGCGGGGGCGCGGGGGTTCCGAGAACATGTTGTCCGAGTCGGACGGCACGGCGTTGCCCCCGCCCTGTTCCAGAATCACCTTGATGAAAGCTTCGCCGTAGGTCTCGAATTTCTTCATGCCCACGCCCGAAATACCCAGCATACCCACGCGGCTAACGGGCTGCTCGGCGGCCATTTCCTGCAACGTAGCATCGGAAAACACCACGTAGGGTGGCACGCCCTGCTCGTCGGCAATCTGCTTGCGGAGCTTGCGTAGCTGGTCGAACAGCTGGGCCTCGGGCGTGCCGATGACGGCCACGGAGGCCGCGTTGGCGGCTTTGCGGCCGGCGCGGGTAGGCTTCTCGGCCTTCTCGGCCACCTGAAATTTCTTGAGCGGCAGATTCAGCTGGCCTTTCAGTACCTGATGGCCGCGCTCGGTAATTTTCAGGGCGTAGCCTTCCTCGTAGGCGATGTAGAAAAGGCCGTCGTTTAGCATCTGATGCACATAGCTGTACCAATCGAGGTAGGGCAAATCGTTGCCCGCGCCGTAGGTTTTAATCTGGTCGAAGCCGCCTTGCAGTACGGCCTGGTTGCGCATGCCGCGCAGGATGTCAATCAGCAAATTGATGGCCACCCGTTCGCGGCTGCGGAACACGGCCGACAGGGCCTTCTGGGCAATCAAAGTCCCATCGAACGTAGTGGGCGGGTTGCGGCAGATGTCGCAGTTGCCGCAGTCCTGGGGCAGGTTTTCGGAAAAGTAGTTGAGCAGAATTTTGCGGCGGCAGCTGGCCGCTTCCGCGAATTGCTGCATCCGTTCCAGCTTGGCGGTGTTGAGCTGGGCCTGGCGGGCGGGCACGTCCTTAGTCACCATCTCGCGCATCTGCATCACATCGGCGAAGCTGTAGAACAGGATGGCGGTGGCGGGCGAGCCATCGCGCCCGGCCCGGCCGATTTCCTGGTAGTAGCCCTCAATGTTTTTGGGCAGGTTGTAGTGCATCACCCAGCGCACGTTGCTTTTGTCGATGCCCATGCCGAAGGCGATGGTGGCGACAATCACCTGAATATCATCCTGCAAAAAGGCTTCCTGGGCCTTGCCGCGCTGCAAGGGCGTGAGGCCGGCGTGGTAGTGCGCGGCCTTGATGCCCTTGGCAACGAGCTTGGCCGAGATGGTTTCGCAGGTTTTGCGCGAGAGACAATAGATGATGCCGGGGTCTTCGGGGTGGCGGCCAATGTAGTCGATAACCGACCCGACCCGGTCCTGCCCTGGCCGCACGATGAGGTTGATGTTGGGCCGGTCGAAGCTGGACAGGAACACCCTCGGCTCGGTTAGGCTGAGCTGGGTGATGATGTCGCGCTTGGTGAGGCGGTCGGCCGTGGCCGTGAGGGCGACGATGGGCGTGTTGGGAAAATGCGTCCGCAGTTGGCCAAGCTGGGTGTATTCGGGCCGAAAGTCATGACCCCAGCTCGAAATACAGTGGGCCTCGTCGATGGCGAAGAGGCTGATATTGACCCGGTTCAGGAATTGCAAAAAGCCATCGGAGAGTAGCTTCTCCGGCGATACGTAGAGCAGCTTGAGGTGCCCGCTCACGGCGGCGCGGGCAATGTCGTTGGCCTCGCTCTGGCCCACGCTGCTGTTGATGTAGGCGGCGGCGATACCGTTGGCTTTCAGGGCTTCCACCTGGTCCTTCATCAGGGCGATGAGGGGGGAAACGACGATGCAGGTACCTTCGGAAACCACGGCCGGAATCTGGAAGCAGACCGACTTGCCGCCCCCGGTGGGCATGAGCACGACGGTGTCTTTCCCGGCGAGGATGTGCTGGATGATGTCGCCCTGCATAGGGCGGAAGTTGTCGTAGCCGTAGTAGCGTTTCAGGGCCTGGCGGGCGGCTTGCAGTTGCGGGGCAGGGGCTAGTTCGGGCATATCGTTCGGGCGGGTCACCTCACGAGACCCCTGTGGGGCCGGCCCCCGGTTCGCTAACAGACGCAAAGCCTGCGGAGAGGGGGAGCCTGACAGCTCGTGGGGGAGAGGGGTTGCTTGGATGTTTTCTTGGATGGTGGCTAGAACTTCGTCTAATTGATTTAGCACTTGCTGGTTGGTGAAACGCAGTTCGCGGTAGCCTAATTCCGTTAGGGTGAAGGTACGGCCGAGGTCGTATTCGGCCTGCTCGGGGAAGAGGTGAATTTCACCGTCGAGCTCGATGGTGAGCTTCGCTTCAATGCAGACAAAATCGACGATGAAAAAATCAATGGCGTGCTGTCGGCGGAACTTGGCTCCTTGCTTCGAGCCCCGCAATGCCTGCCAAAAGGCGTATTCAGCGGGCGTGGGCTGCTTGCGGTTTTCGCGGGCGTAGATTTTGGTTTTGTCCCAGGTACGCCAATCAGTGGTATAAATGTGCTCTTGGGGACCACTGAGTTTGGGCGGGGTTTTCATACGGCCAAGGTATCACCGCCCGACATCACCCTCACCCCCTGACCCCCTCTCCAAAAAAGAGGGGGTCAGGGGGTGAGGGTGATGTCGGGGACGGAAACCCGCCGGCTCCCCCGATACAGCTCATACTTCAACAACCGGCAGTCAATCGGCCCATTAAAAAGCGGCACCCGCCGCGCCGCTTTCAACCCAATACTCTTCGCCGCCTCCAGATTCCCGGTGAACACAAACGCGTCGCACCCCTGGAAATTCGTCTTCAGTGAATCCCCAATCGTCTTATATAATGCCGCCATCTCAGCCTCCTCCCCTATCCGCTCGCCGTAGGGTGGGTTCATAATGACAATGCCGGGCTCCTCCTTAACGGGCGCGGTGGCATCCTTCACGTCACGGACTGACAACTTAATGAAGTCTTCCAGGCCGGCGGCGGTGATGTTGGCCGCCGCCATATCAATGGTTTTGGGGTCGAGGTCGGAGCCGGCGAGGTAGGCCTGGGGCTCGTCGAGGCGCTGGGCTTTGGCAGCTTCGCGCACTTCCTCCCACAGTTGAGGGTCGAAGTCGTACCAGTTTTCGAAGCCGAATTTGCCCTGGTGAAACAGACCGGGCGCGATGCGCTGGCTGATGAGGCCGGCCTCGGTGAGGATGGTGGCCGAGCCGCACATGGGGTCGATGAGCGGCTTTTTGGCATCCCAACCCGAGAGCAGCACCAGACCGGCGGCCAGCACCTCGTTCAGGGGCGCTTCGTTGGTGTGCTGGCGGTAGCCGCGGCGGTGCAGCGAGTCGCCGGCCGCGTCGAGGCTGAGGATGACTTCATTCTCCGTCATGCGCAGGTGCAGGCGGAT
>JAYULN010000071.1:0-2646 GCA_043763525.1 Hymenobacter sp. | reverse complement strand
TCTATGCCAATTGGTGAACCAACATCTATGCCTAGTGCAGTACCAACATCCCCTTCGCGTCTCGGCGTTGAACGATAACCGTTGGCCGGCGCGAACGGGAGACGCGAAGGGGCGCGTCGCTACATCCCGTACCGCTACCTGAAAGTTGCGCTAGGTGGACGCTGTTTAGACAAAGAATAGCCCGTCATGCTGAGCTTGTCGAAGCGTGACGGGCTGATTTAATTTACAAGACTTCCTAGAGCGGTGTCCAGATTGGTGTACGTGCCCCGGTCCGCCGGCGGAGCCGTCCGACCGGTTGTCGTTTGCACCGCCTACGCCAGTCGTGCCACCAACGTTCCCACCACAACCGGTCGGACGGCCGGCTCCGCCGTCGGACCGGGGCACGTACACTACCTTGGAAATGGCTGTAGCACGCCACAACGGCTCGTCTATCAGTGAGAGGATGCTTCCTTCGTCAGCATGACAAACGAAGCGGGAGAGATGCTTCGGCTGCGCTCAGCATAATGGTCTTACTGTACCAGTATGACCGTCTTTCTACCCGCAACCATTCCCGTCGACTACGAATCGAGGCGCACGAACACGCCTTCGAGGCAGAAGATGTTGTGCGGCTGGGGGTCGTCGGGGTCCTCCTCGTCTTCGGATTCTTCGTCTTCGACGGCGGGATAGGTTACTGATAGTTTCAGGGCGACGCTGGGCAGGGGCACGGGGGGCTTTTCTTCCGAGTTGTATTCGAGCAGGGCGGGCCAGTCGGCGGCGGCCAGGGCTTCGGCTACTTCTTCCTGGAGGGCTTCGGCGCGGGTGTGGGCGAGGCTGAGCAGGGTATCGAGCGCCTTGAAGGGCAGGGCGAGGTGGAAAAAGTGGGCATCGTTATCGAAAAAGGTGGTGGCCCACACGGTCACGTCGTCGGTGTTGTCGAACACGATGGCTACGACATGAATCTGCTCTACGAAGAAGTCGGCATCGTCGGCAATGCTGTCGCTCAGGAGTTTCATTCGGCTACGGCAGGGGTTTGGAAAAGCTCCAGCGTGATGTGGTCGGCCAGCAGCTTGCCCGCATCGGTCAAGGTAAGAACTTCATTGTGAATAGTGGCCCAGCCATTGGCTTGCAGCGCGGCGAGGTAGACGGCGCGGGTTGCCAGCAGGTCGAGGCCGTGCTGGGTGCGCAGGCGGGCCAGGTCGCAGCCGCACGCGGTGCGCAGGGCGGTGAGCAGGTACTCGTTGGCGCGGTCGGTCGCGGTGAGCTGGTCTACGGTTACGGGCACTTCGCCGCGTTCCAACACCGCCGCCACGTACTGCGGGTTGTTGGCGAGGGTGAACTGGCGGTTCACGCCGTCGTAGCTGTGGGCGCTGGGGCCGAGGCCGAGGTAGGGCACGCCACGCCAATAGTTGGCGTTGTGACGACTTTCGCGGCCGGGCTGGCAGAAGTTGCTGATTTCGTACTGCGTGTAGCCGTGGGCGCGCATGGCCGCCAGCAGCATTTCAAACTGCGTGGCCACGAACTCATCGGGCGCGGGCCGAAACGTGCCCTTTTGCAGGCGGTGCCCGAAAGCCGTGCCCGGCTCGATGGTGAGGGCGTAGGCCGAAACGTGCGGCACGCCCAAAGCAAAGGCATTGGCCAAATCGGCCTCCCAGATGTGGTGGCCGGGGGCGGGCACCCCGTAAATAAGGTCGATGGAAATGTTCTCGAAGCCGGCCTCCTGGGCGCGGCGTACGGCCGTGGTCGACTCCTCGGCGGTATGGGCGCGGTTCATCATGCGCAAATGCGGCTCGTAGAAGCTTTGCAGGCCAATGCTGAGGCGGTTGATGCCGGCGGCTTGCAGGTCGCGCAACTTGGCGGCGCTGAGGTCGTCGGGGTTGGCTTCGAGGGTGATTTCGGCCTGTGAGGCAACCGGAAAGTGGTGGTGAATGGCGGCGAAAATCCGGGCTAGCTCGTCGGCAGTAAGCAATGATGGGGTGCCGCCGCCGAAATAGATGGTTTCTAGAGCGGTATCAGCGCCCAGGTAGTCGCGGCGCAGCTCTATTTCCCGCACGATGGCCCCTACCAGCCGGCTTTTCAGCCCCAGCGAGGTGCTGAAGTGGAAGTCGCAGTAGTGGCATGCCTGCTTGCAGAAAGGAATGTGGAGGTAAAGGCCGGCCATGGGTGAGGGTGCGGGGCGAGCGCCCAGCCAAAGAAGCCACGACTATACCGTGACCTTCCAGGTTCAGAATATATACCCAAAGGTAAGCCCCGCCCGGAATGCCCCCGTGGGGGCGCTCCGAACGGGGCTTCCCGCATTGGCCAGCGGGGCGGCTGGCTGCAATACAACGCTATTTGCGATGCTATTCCACTACGAGCTGGCGGCTGGTGTTGCCGGCCCGCACGACGTAGAGCCCGGCCGGCAGCCCGCGCAGGTCGAGCACCTTTTCCGTGGTGCTGGTCGGCGAGGCGAAGCGGCGCACCTCGCGGCCCATCGCATCGAAGAGCTGCAATGGGTCGGTAGTGGCAGCCGGCAGGCGCACGATGGCCTGGTTGTGGGCCGGATTGGGATAGAGGTCCAGGACCAGGGGCTCGCGGGGCTGGGCCGGGGTTGCGGCCAAGACAACGATGGCGGGGTCGGCAATGATGCCGAGAGCGGCCACCGACACGCCCACCGGGCCAGTTACCACG
>JAYULN010000070.1:0-6521 GCA_043763525.1 Hymenobacter sp. | reverse complement strand
TTACCCCCGTCATGGCGGACAGCGCCCACTTATTTAACTGCTGTTACGCGACAGGTTGTAGCGCGAACGGTGTCGTTCGCGTCCCCGCGCCAGGAAAGCCACCCGAACGGCACGGGGCCGCGAACGACACCGTTCGCGCTACAACCTGTCGCGTAACAGCAGTTAAATAAGTGGGCGCTGTCCGCCATGACGGGGGTAACCTCCGTAGTGCTGTCACGCCATTATCCACGCTCCCATGACGGCCACAATCCTCTCCGAAAATACCATTCCCGGCCTGCCTTCCGCTTCTGCGGTCGAGATTATTGGCGCTACCGCCTACGTCATCGGCGACGATTCGGCCTTCCTGCACCAGCTGGATGCGGCCACGCTGGCTCGCACCGGCCAGGTGCAGCTGCTCGATTCCGTCCCGAACCGCATTCGCAAGCCCGACAAGCCCGACCTGGAGTGCATGGCCGCCCTGCGCTGGCCCGACGGCCGGTCCGGCCTGCTGCTGCTGGGTTCGGGCAGCCGGCCCAACCGCGCCCGGGGCTGGTTTGTGCCCATTGAGGTCCCGCCACCCACGCCCGAAGCCCTGGACCTGGCTCCGCTTTTTGCCGCGTTGGGGCCCCACCTGCCCGCCGGCGTGGCCCTCAACCTCGAAGCTGCCGCCACCACCGATACCGAGCTGCTGCTGTTTCAGCGCACCGTGGGGCGGGCCGATGCGGCCCTGCTCTTTGTGCTGCCCCTGGAGGCGACCCTACACTTTTTGGGGGCTGAGCCGGGGGCCGCGCTGCCCGCGCCGCACCAGCTGGTTTTTCAGTTGCCGACCATTGATGGCTGCCCGGCGGGGTTTTCCGGGGCCACCTTCGTGGAGGGCCGCCTGTTCGTATCGGCTTCGGTCGAAAACACCAGCGATGCCGTGCTCGACGGCGCGGTGCTGGGTTCTTTCATCGGTGTGGTCGATATGCAAGCCCAAACGGCCACCTTTGCCCGCCTGGCCTGGGCCGATGGCCGCGCCTACCGGGGCAAAGTGGAAGGCCTGGCCGTGCGCCGCGCCCTGGGCCCCAACCGCTGGGAAATGCTGCTCGTGACCGACGACGATGCCGGGGGCAGCACCGCCGTGGTGGCCGAAGTGGCAGTGGCCTGAGTAACCCTCGGGTTGCGGCAGTAGGCGCGGCCTGGGCTAGTCGGCCGCCACGGCTTTGCGGGGCAGGCCAATCCGGCGGCCGCGCGGGGTTTCCTCATCGCCGAGCAGCATACCCCAGGGCCGGAGGGATTCAATGCGGTCGAACACGATTTTGAGAATGGCGATGACCGGCAGGGCCAGAAACATGCCCGCCACGCCCCCAATGGCGTTGCCCACCAGCACGCCCACAATGGCTACCAGCGCGTTGACCTTGATTTTGGAGGCCACGATGCGCGGAATCAGGTAGTGGTTGTCGATGAACTGAATGAGCATGTACACGGCCAGTACGGCCAGGGCGTGCCCGTAACCGGGCTTCGCCACAAAGGCCATGAGCATGGGCAGGGCAATGGCAATGAGCCCGCCGATGTAGGGAATGAAGTTGAGCAGCGCGCCCAGCACGCCCAGCAGCAGCGCATACGGCACCCCGATGATGAGCAGCCCCGCCGTGTTGAGCGTGGCCACGATGCTGCCCTCGATGAGCAGGCCCACCATGTAGCTCTGAATCGCGGATTTACTCTCGCGCAACACCTCGGTCACGCCGCTATCCTGCCGCCGGCCCGAAAACACCTGGATGAGAAAATCGACCAGCCGCCGCTGGTACATAAACAACAGGAAAATGTACACCGGGATGAGCGTTGCCACTACCAGCAGCCCCGACACCGCCGAGAGCGTGCCGCCCAGCAGCGACGAGGCCCGGTTGCCGGCCTCGCTCACCCAGCCTTGCAGCTTCTGGTCGCTCAGGCCCAGCCGGCTTTGCAGCCATTCATGCACCTGCGCGGTGGTTTGGGTCAGCTTGCTCTTGAACAGGGGCATCTGGCTGGAGAGCTGCGACGCTTCGAGGTAGATGAAGTAGCACAGGCCCAGCAGCGAGGCCACGCCCAGCACCACCGTGAGGGCAATGGCCAGCAGCTTGGGCACGCGGTGCCGCAGCAGCCACTGCTCCACCGGGTGCAGCATAATGGCGAAGATGGCCGCGAAAAACAGCGGAAAGATGATGTCGCTCGCAATGTGCAGCGTGAATACCGCCAGGGCCAGGCCCAGCAGCACCAGCGGAGCCTTGATGTAGAGCGGAAATTGCAGCTCGTGCGGGGGGGATGGTTCGGACATGGATTGTTTCTGGATTCTTGTTGCTGGTCTCTTGTTACCCGTTTCTCGCGCTCGTTTCTCGCGCTCGTTTCTCGTTGCTGGCAGGCATTCTGACCATCATAAACCAGCAACCAGCAACCAGCAACCAGCAACCAGCAACCAGCAACGAGAAGTCAAAAATCCGCCCTGGCTTATTGACATGGCCGCTTACGCACATGGCCCCGGCGCGTTGTTTGGGCCGCCATTTTTGCGGGTGCGGCCGGGGATGAAGCTGCTATGGCGTAAGAATAAATATAAACGCGGCAAGTACATATGTGTTTTTGACATATAATAGGAAACCCATATCATAAAAATGGGGATTTAACGCTGAGTATTTAAAAAATACTATATGATAGTCGAAATTGATTGATTTGAGGCACTAGTGTCTGGTTAATGTTGATATCATTTTGTAAATAGAAAATTCTAATTATAGTCTTTTTCCGCGAAAGGCTGAACCAAAGTAAACGTCGTTCAGTTAGCCTCGCACCTCGGAACAGCAACCCTGAACCGAATTTGAAAGAGTGCCCCTTGACGCGTTTTTTATTTCACCATTTATAGCCCTGAGGTGGCGGCTGTATAAACATCACAAGCTGTTTACATGAAAAAAATGCCCGCAATCCTGGCTGTGGCCGCAGCCGCCCTGACTTTGGCCTCCTGCAACAAAGAACAAGAACTAGCCGCCCCCAGCGCCTCGCAATCTTCGTCGGCCGCCTCCACCTTCGCCAAGCCCGACCTGCTCGCTGCCGGCAGCTGGCACCAAACCGGCCTCACCGTGAGCGCCCCCGTCGAAGGCAGCAACCAGATTGCCACATCCGACATGTTTGCCGTGTCGAAGCCCAGCATGCTGGTCCGCATGGCCGCCTTTAAAGCCGATGGTACCTTTTCGCAGCTGCGCGGTGCGCGCTCCGGCCAGGCCATCGCCGAAACCACCACGGGCACCTGGCGCCTGACGGCCGCCGCCGATTCGCTCATCATCACCGAACCTAAAAACACGCGCCACCTGGCCGTAGCCGAGCTGTCGGCCAACACCCTGCGCCTGACCTTTGCCCAGGCTAGCGAGGGCGGCAAAGTCACCACGTACACGTCGGTGTTCGCGCACTAATTATTGCCTTCCCGAAGTTTCTTTTGAAAAAAACCGCCCGGCCGTACTGGCCGGGCGGTTTTTTTGTGCCTGTGCCTGTGCCTGTGCCTGTGCCTGTGCCTGTGCCTGTGCCTGTGCCTGTGCCTGTGCCTGTGCCTGTCGTTTTGCCTACAGCTTTTTGCCAATCATACTTTCGTAGAGCCGGCTGTCGTCGTAGCCGGCCGCGAAGTCGAGCAGCAGGCGCATGAGCTCGGGCGTGGCCCGCGCGAGGCTGCACACCTGCACATAGGCCGCGTGCGGCGAGAGGTAGCCGGGCATCGAAACCAAGCCCTGGCTGTCGCGGAAGCTCATGGTCCAGTTGGAGAAAACCTGGGTGGCGCTGGGGCCCTCGCTGAGCACCACCAGGTGCTCGTGGCGCGGGTCGGGGGCAATGCGGTGGTAGTAAAGGTGCCGCACGGCGGCGGTATCGCCCTCGAGGACCTGCAAAAACTGCCCGTTGGGGGCGTGGAGCAACATGCCGGTCAGGCCGTGCTCGGCGTTGTAGGCGTATGATTTTTGTAGCAGCTCGATGAGCTCGGCGGTGCTGAAGGCGGTGAGGGCCTGGCTTTGGTATATGAGGTGGTACAGAGACATAGCCGGAGGATGCAAAAAATCAACTCAGTAAGGCAAGGGTCCGGGCTTGCTGCCAGGCAAGGCGTGAGTATGCGGGCGGGAAGAACCGGGCCAAGCCGGGAAAGGTGGGAAAGGTGGGAAAGGTGGGCGAAGTTGATACCAGTTGCCCGCAGCCTGGGGCAAACAGCGACAGTAGCGGGGCCGAGAATGGACGGGGATATGGTATCAAATATATGTAATATAAATTTAGTTCATAAAATTCTGGGCTGAAGGATATTTGGAGGCAAAGGTGTCGGAAGCGGGCCAAATGGGTTTTCGGGCCTGCCGCAGGCTATAACCGTGGTTGCTGCTCCTGCGCCGCCGCGCGATAATTGGCTGCTACCACCGTGCGTGCCTCCAACCTGCTCTGGTTTGAGTTTGGGCCAACCCGCGCACCCGCGCGGGCGTGAGACGCACAGTACATGAAACCGCACATGTACCCTGAGTAGAAGACGACTCTATATAGTAGTAGCTTCATAAACATAAAGTAGGAGGGCTGTGGCCATGTATTCAGCAAACCGGAGGGAGAGCGGCCCGCCCGGAAAGTGGATAACGGCCTGAAAATAGCTTTTCCACAAGGCTTTAGCCTGGCGGGCAGGGTGGGGAAAATGGCTTGGGCCGGGCGAGTAAGGGAGACGGTGGGGCTCCCTGGAAATGAGCCAAAATATTTTACATATAAAAAAATAAATGTAAAATGAAGTAATATTCTGATTTTCAATGCAAATGCTTATCATTTTTTCGATATTGAAAATTTATTTTAAAAAAATAATTTATATAAAATATTGATAACTCAATATTACTTGCTTTATTTACTCAGGTCAAAGCCACATCAGAATCAGACTTGATTGGTAGCTGACGATTCCCTCACCTTCTGTTCCGCGTTCGGCTATGGAACGATATGGACGCTACTCCGACGCCTCCCGGTTTATTATGCCGGTTTTAGATGGCGGCATTATTTTAGGTGCGTTTATGCTGGCCGAGTACGCGGTGTGGCACAGGTGGGGAATGAAGGGCGATGCCCCGTTTTTCTACATCACGTTTGTGCTGCTGTGGTGGGTGCTGGCCCGCAAATACGCCAACATCTACCGCCTCGACCGGCGCATCAGCTACGGCGAGAAGCTGCGGCACCTGCTGAAGGCCTTTCTGATACACGGCGTGCTGGTGGTGGGGGCGGTGGGGGCGCTGCGGGTCGATTATTTGTCGACGCGCTATTTGGCGGCCGTTTATGCCTTTGCCGTGGCGGGCGTGGTGGTGGGGCGGTTCGGGCTCACGTTTGGGTACCGGACCTGGCTGCGGCACTTTGCGCGGCTGCACAACCGCTTCGTAATAGTGGGAGCCAGCCAGAGCGGCCAGGAGCTGTACCATTGCCTCACGGCCGACGACTCGACGGGCCACCAGTGCAAGGGCTTCTTTGCCGACGAGCCGCTGCCCGGTGAGCTGGGCATGCTGCGGCGCGGGACGGTGGCCGACGTGGCCCGCTTCTGCCTCACCAACCCGGTGGATGAGATTTACTACGCGCTGCCCCTCGACCGGCACGATTTGATTGAGGAGCTGTCGTGCTTTGCCGAAGACCATTTTCTGGCCTTCCGCATTGTGCCCGACTACCAGGGCACCGTGCGCCAGGACGTGAGCGTGTACTTCCACGACCACCTGCCCATCCTCATGGTGCGGCGCGAGCCGCTGGGCTTCCGCACCAACCAGGTGCTGAAGCGGGCCTTCGACCTGGCGTTTTCGACGCTGGTGATTGGGGGGCTGTTCCCGATTATTCTGCCGGTGCTGGCCATCCTTATCAAGCTCGATTCGCCGGGGCCGGTGTTTTTCAAGCAGATGCGGCCGGGCAAGCGCAACAAGCTGTTTCCGTGCTACAAGCTGCGCACCATGCGCACCGACCACCGCCAGACCGAGCTCCAGGCCACTAAGGCCGACCCCCGGGTGACCCGCGTGGGCAAGTACTTACGCAAGTATAACCTCGACGAGCTGCCGCAATTTTTCAACGTGCTGCTCGGGCACATGTCGGTGGTGGGGCCGCGGCCCAACATGGTGTCGCAGCTGGAGGAGTACTCCAAGCGCGGCCGCACCTACCAGCTGCGCCACGCCGTGACCCCCGGCATCACGGGCTACGCCCAGGTGAATGGCTTCCGGGGCGAAACCCGCGCCCCCAACGCCATGGAAAAGCGCGTGGAATACGACCTGAAATACGTGCAGAACTGGTCGTTTGTGCTTGACATGCAGATTATTGGGAAAACCGTGCGGAACATGGTGCGCGGCGAAGAAAACGCTTATTGAAAAATATGAAGATGTGAAAATGTGGAAATGAGGCGATGCGCTAGTACAAATCGCCCGCACATTTCCCACCTAGGCACATTCCCATCATTCCCACACTTTCCACATTTACCACATTTAAGTAGTCGGACATAAGTATTCGGTAGTAAGACCCAATGTTAAATCTTGATTGACAGCACTTTGATGTCTGACTACTGACTACTTAATACTGGCTAC
>JAYULN010000069.1:0-15957 GCA_043763525.1 Hymenobacter sp. | reverse complement strand
CCTACCGGGTACGACCCCTCTGGGGCTTTGTTCTGGATGCACAATATTGTACTACCGACATGTCGCCCCGCTGGGGCTCGCAAACGGCGCATTTGCGTCAGTCCTATGAAAGAATGATTGCCGGCCAGGGCGTAGCAGGCTAAAGCTGTTGCCCCGAGCGCGGCAGCAGCCCCACCGTTTCGGTGGAGCTTATTTGGTCAAATTGTAGCCGAGCAGCACAAACGCCCGGTTCACCGTGAGGTAGTAAGCGGTGCCGCTGCTGAAGCTGTTGCCGACTTCGCCGCGCACCTGTAGGGAAAGCTGGTGCTCATCTGGCCGGTTCAGCGTCAGGCCCAGGCCCCCCACGAAGCCTTGTTCGTAACGAACGAGCTGGGAGGAGCTAATCAATGGTGCCCAGTTGCTGTAATTGCCCGAACCAAAATTGATATTGCGGGTGCGCTGCTCCTGTTCGGTGGTCAGTGCCAGCGCCAGCACCGCGCCCGCTTCCGCGAACGGCCGTACCATCCCGTGCGGATAGGTGTAGCGCACCAGCAGCGGCAGGCGCAAGTAGCTGGTGGCTATTCGAAACTGCTGCTGAAATCCGAAGCTCCCAAGTGCATACTCGTACATTCCCTCGTAGCGCTGGGCCTCGTAGAGGGCCTCGAGCCGCGCGGCAAAGCTTTTACTGGTCGACGGGAATTCAAGCTGCAGCGCCAGCCCAAAGACGGGTGCCGCCTTGCCGGCGGCCACGGTTTCTGGGTTGCCGGATTCATTCCGGTAGTGCAAGTTGCTGGTTTCCAAGCCGGCGGTCAGCGCCAGGGTGAGCTTGTTGGGCAGGCGGAGCTTGGGGGCCAGCGTGATGGGTCCTCCCACGCAGACGTTGTACCGGTATACGATGTCGGCCAGGTCGGCCCGCGTGAAACGCACCTTGCTGAGCTGGGCTTGCAGCGACAGACACTGGCGAAAAGCCTCCGACAAGGTTTTCAGGTAGAACTTGTCGCTGTGCTCATAGGACGTACCATCGACCTTCACCACGGCCGTATGGTTGAGCAGCGGCACCGGCACCGCGCCGGCCGCCACCAGAAAAAACTCCTCGGTATCGGCATCGTTGCGGAAAGCGTAGAGCGAGGCCGCGCCGCGCCCCAGCGCCTCCAGAAACGTGGGCCGGGCCGAGGAATTCCCCGTAGCCACAACCTTGGAATCGTAGACTTTGCCACTCGCCAAGCCAAAGCCACGCAACTGCTCGGGCAGGTAGGTGGTAGCGATTGCCGCAGGCCCGGAGCGGAAGAGGCACCGCTGGGCGTTGCCCCTGGCACCCTGGTCGGAGACAATACCCCGGAGCGTGTCGCCGGCTGGCAGCACCACGTAGCCCGGCCGTGCCATCTGCGCGTGGGCGGCCGGGGCAACGAGGCCGCTCAGCAACGTGCCCAATAAAAAAAAGCGGTAGAAAGTAAGCATCCGTATCAATTACAATTGAGTAGTGGTGAAAGGAAAGAACTTCGGGCAATTAGGGTAAGTAGTCGAACATAGGTATTCGGTAGTCAGACCCAATATTAAATCTTGATTGACAGTACTTTGATGTCCGACTACTGACTACTTAATACTGGCTACTTACTTAATAGTCCATAAAAGTACCGCGCACTTCGTACCCCGCTGCCGAACGGCCCCGCAGGCGGGCGTTTCGGGGTAAGGGCGGTATCTTGCGAGCCGTTTTCAGTCCGGGCCCGCCCGTCAAAAACCGGGGCCGGACTTTGCCCAAGCGCCCCCCCCCCATGTCCGACATTACGGCCGCCTCCCCCGTTTCCTTTGCTGAGTTTCCGGCCGTGACCACGGCCGAGTGGCAGGCCCGTCTGGCCCGCGACCTGAAAGGGCGCGAACCGGCCACCCTGCGCTGGCCCCTGCCCGACGGCTTCTCGGTGGCACCTTTTTACCACCGCGAGGCCCTGGCGGCGCTGGGCGGACCACCCGCACCCCTGCCCTACCCCACCACGCCCTGGCTGAACGTGCCCACCCTCGTCGTAGCCGAAGGCAGCGATGGGCAGGCCGAAATTGAGCAGGCCGCCGAGGCTCTGACGCGGGGGGCCGATGGCATTCACTTCAACCTGGCCGAACCGGCGCTTTTTGCGGTGCATTACCTGGCCGAGCAGCTGCCGCTGGCCCGCACCTTTGTGGGCTACACCGTGCCGAGCGACCCCGCAATGCTGCTGAGCCAGCTGGTTGATGCCGCGCCCGGCACCGCCCTGCGGGGTTTCCTGCGGTTTGCCCCCGGCCCGGTGCCCGAGGGTGCCGAGCTGGCCGACTACCGCACGGCCCTGCGCCGCTGCGTGGGCTTGGCCACGGGCATGCCCGATTTCCGGGCGCTGGCCGTGAACGGGGCCTTTTTTGGCAATCGCGGGGCCACGGCTACGCAGCAAATAGCCTTCAGCCTGAACACGGCGGCGGCGCTGCTGACCGAGCTTCCCGACGAGGAAATCAGCCTGGCGCAGGTGGCGGCGGCGCTGCACGTCCACTTGGCTACCGCACCCAGCTACTTCCCCGAAATAGCCAAGCTACGGGCCTTTCGGCGGCTGTGGGCTACGCTGCTGCACGGCTTCGGCCTGCCACCGGCCCTGAACGCGGGCCTGCGCATTCACGCCGCTACGGCTTCGTGGTCGCAAACCACCTTGGACCCGCACAGCAACCTGCTGCGCCACACCACCGAGGCCATGAGCGCCGTACTGGGCGGGGCCGATTCGCTGAGCGTGGCCCCGTTCGACGCGCTGTTTGCCGAGGCCAACGACTTTTCGGCCCGCCTGGCCCGCAACCTGTCGGTGCTGCTGCGCGAGGAAGCCGGCCTGGGCCGTGTGCAGGACCCCGCCGCCGGCTCCTACTACCTCGAAACCCTGACCGACCAGCTGGCCCAGGAAGCCTGGACGCTGTTTCAGCGCATGGAGGCGGCCGGCGGACTGCCCCGCGTGCGCGGCCAGCTGCTGGAGGAAATTAAGGCGGTGGCCACGGAGACGTTCCGGCGCATTGCCAGCGGCCAACAGGTGGTGGTGGGCACCAACCGCTTCCAGGCCAAGGGCGAGCAGTTTGCCTTCAACCCCAAAAAGCTGCTGCGCTCGGCCACCTTCGATGTGACGCGGGCGGCCTACCCGGCCGAGGTGCTGCGCCTGGCCACGGCCCTGCACTTCGAGCGCCGCGAGAAGAAAAGCAAGCGCGCCGCCGTGGTACTGCTGGGAGCCAACACGAACCAGATGATTCTGGAGACATTCACGAACCTGCTTCAGGCCCACGAGCGGCCCGAAATAGCCGCCAGCCACCCCGAGGGCACGCTGTCGCTGCTCTATTCGTCGCCCGAAGAGGCCACCCTGATGTATGCCACGCCCGAGCAGTTCCGCAATTTCGCCCGCTTCATCTACAAAATTCCCGAAGACAAGCAGGTGTTCATTCCGCCCGCCCTGCTCAGCTCCGACCTGCCCACCCTGCAAGAGGCCGTGCGCGTGTTCGGCTTCCAGGAAATGAAGGTTCAGGGCTACACTACCGAGGAAGTGCTGGCCCGCATTCAGGGACGGTAACCGTCATTGCGAGGACGAAGGACGAAGCAATCCGTCCTGTTCTCAGCGCTTAACTTTCTAACGTGATGAATTTCTTTTGTCACACGGCTTTTGACTTATCACACTCTTATGTTGGTCGCTGAGAACAGGACGGATTGCTTCGTCGTGCCTCCTCGCAATGACAGTTACTGCCCATGAAGCCCGATTTCTCCACGATTCCCTACAATGCTGCACCTGCGGCCAGTGCGCCGGCTGCCACGGAAACGGCGGCTACGCTCACGCCGGAGGGCATTGCCATCAAACCTATTTACGGGCCGCACGACGTGGCCGGGCTCGACCACCTGGGCTTTGGCGCGGGGCAGGCCCCGTACCTGCGCGGGCCGTATGCCAGCATGTACGTGCAGAACCCGTGGACCATCCGGCAGTACGCGGGCTTCTCGACGGCCGAGGCCAGCAACGCCTTCTACCGCCGCAACCTGGCCGGCGGGCAAAAAGGGCTGAGCGTGGCCTTCGACCTGGCCACGCACCGGGGCTATGATTCGGACCACCCCCGCGTGCAGGGCGACGTGGGCAAGGCCGGCGTGGCCATCGACTCGGTGGAGGACATGAAAATCCTGTTTGACCAGATTCCGCTCGACCAGATGTCGGTGAGCATGACCATGAACGGGGCGGTGCTCCCTATTCTGGCCTTCTACATTGTGGCCGCTGAGGAGCAGGGCGTGCCCCCCGAAAAACTGCAAGGCACCATTCAGAACGACATTCTGAAGGAGTTCATGGTGCGCAACACCTATATCTACCCGCCCGCGCCAAGCATGCGCATCATCGCCGACATTTTCAGCTACACGGCGGCGCACATGCCCAAGTTCAACTCCATTTCCATCTCGGGCTACCACATGCAGGAAGCCGGCGCGACGGCCGACCTGGAGCTGGCCTACACCCTGGCCGACGGCCTGGAATACGTGCGTGCCGGCTTGGCGGCGGGCATGAAGATTGACGAATTCGCGCCGCGCCTGTCTTTCTTCTGGGCCATCGGCATGAACCACTTCATGGAGATTGCCAAGTTGCGGGCCGGCCGCCTGCTGTGGGCCAAGCTTATGCAGCAGTTTGGCCCCACCAACCCCAAAAGCCTGGCCCTGCGCACCCACTGCCAGACATCGGGCTACTCCCTCACCGAGCAGGACCCGTATAATAATGTGGCCCGCACCGCCATTGAGGCGCTGGCCGCCGTGCTTGGCGGCACCCAAAGCCTGCACACCAACGCCCTGGATGAGGCCATTGCCCTGCCCACCGATTTTTCGGCCCGCATTGCCCGCAACACCCAACTCTACCTCCAGCTCGAAACCGACATCACCAAAGTAGTGGACCCCTGGGGCGGCAGTTACTACGTCGAATCCCTCACCCACGAGCTGGCCGACAAGGCCTGGGCGCTCATTGAGGAAGTGGAGGAATTGGGCGGCATGGCCCAGGCCATTGAAACCGGCCTGCCCAAGCTGCACATCGAAGAAGCCGCCGCCCGCAAGCAGGCCCGCATCGACTCGGGCAAGGAAATCATCGTGGGGGTGAACAAGTACCAGACCACCGAGAAAACCGAGGTTGAAGTGCTGGATATTGACAACGACGCGGTGCGCGAAAGCCAGATTGCGCGGCTAAAAACCATCCGCGCCAGCCGCGATAACGTGGCCGTGAAAGTGGCCCTGGCGGCGCTGACCGAAGCCGCTGGTGTACGCATCGAGGAGTTGGAAAAGTTAAAAATGAAAAGTGAAAAGTTAAAATCTGACGCAGACACGGATACTGCTAAAGCACCTTTTAACTCTTCACTTTCAACTTTTAACTTACTCGCCCTGGCCGTAACCGCTGCCCGCGCCCGCGCCACCCTCGGCGAAATTTCCGATGCCCTCGAAGCCCAGTACGGCCGGCACCAGGCCACCACGCGCACCGTTTCGGGCGTGTATTCGCAGGAAATGAGCCACAACGCAGCCTTCGAGCAGGCCCGCGCGGCGGCCGAAGCCTTCGCCGCCCAAGAAGGCCGCCGCCCCCGCATGCTGGTGGCCAAAATGGGCCAGGACGGCCATGACCGGGGCGCGAAAATCATCGCCACCAGCTTCGCCGATGTCGGGTTTGATGTCGACATCGCTCCCCTCTTCCAAACCCCCGCCGAAGTAGCCCGCCAGGCCGCCGACAACGACGTGCATGTGGTGGGCGTGAGCAGCCTCGCCGCCGGCCACAAAACCCTGCTCCCCCAACTGCTCACGGAGCTGAAGAAGCTCGGCCGCGAAGACATTCTGGTGATTGCCGGCGGCGTGATTCCGGCCCAGGACTATCAGTTTCTGTACGATGCCGGCGTGGCCGGCGTGTACGGGCCGGGTACGGTCATCGCCACGGCGGCGCTGGAGATTCTGGGGAAATTGGGGGATTGATGGTGCCCATTCAGCCTTGAATAGCTTGAATATTGATGGTGAAGCTGTTTGGAAAGCTTGACTTTTTATTGTCTGTCATCCTGAGCTTGCGAAGGACCTTATGACCAGTGCTCATTTTGGCCTAATTCCAAGTCGTGCGGACGCGATAAGTTCCTTCGCAAGCTCAGGATGACAGACTGCTTGACTTTCTAAACAGCTTCGGCATAAAAGACCCGCTCCAGCCAGCGGGTCTTTTTGTTCACCGTAATTTCTGAGCTTGCAGCCTAATTCACTCCTGCCATGCCCTTCTTCGCCTCCCTCGACCGTCTCAAAGCCGAACTCGATGCCCTTCGCCCCTTGGCCCCGGAACAGGAGCAGCGGGTGCTGCAAAAGTTTCGGCTCGACTGGAATTACCACTCCAATGCCATTGAGGGCAATTCTCTCACGCTGGGCGAAACCCGCTCGCTGCTCCTGCACGGCCTCACGGCCGAGGGAAAGCCCCTGCGCGACCACCTCGACATCAAAGGCCACAACGAGGCCATCCTCGGCCTCGAAGAAATCGTGCATGACGACCGGCCTCTCACCGAGCAATTCATCCGCGAAATGCACCAGGTGCTGCTCGGCGAAGAGCACTACAAATCGGCCCACACCGCCAGCGGCCAGCCCACCCGCCAGCGCATCGTGCCCGGCCAATACAAGACCAGCACCAACAACGTTGTCACCGCCACCGGCGAAACCTTCTACTTCGCCTCCCCCGAGGAAACCCCGGCCAAAATGCACGACTTCCTCACCTGGTACCGCCAGGAAGTGGAAGCGCCCACGCTGCATCCCGTGGCGTTAGCCGCCGAATTTCATCACCGCTTCGTCAGCATCCACCCCTTCGATGATGGCAACGGCCGCATGTCGCGCCTGCTGATGAACCTGATTCTTGTGCGGCACGGCTACCCCATCGCCGTCATCAAGGCCGACGAAACCACCCGCAACCGCTACCTCGCCGCCCTCTCCGAAGCCGATGCTGGCGAGCCAGAACCCTTCCTCCGCTTCATCATCGAAAACGTAGAGGTTTCTCTGCAACTCATGATTCGCGCCGCGAAAGGCGAATCCATCGATGAGCCAAGTGATTTGGATAAGAAGCTTGCGCTGCTAAAGAAGCAGGTGTTGAACCGGGAGGACACGATTGAATTGGTTTGGGGAGCAGAAACTCAAGCTAATTTTTACGAGACAATTATTGGGTATTGGTTAGATGATTTAACCCAGCAAATGCAGCGGTTTGATGATTTATTTATTAAATCAGAATTTACATTCCTACATAGAGCAGCGCCTAATAAGGCATTTGTTACTTCTGGTGAAATAGGGCTTGTAGCCATTCAATCATACTCAAAAACAATGTTGGAGAAATTTTATGACCCCATAGATAGTGTGGCTTTAAGATTCAACTGGAGTGAATTCAGACTTCATCAAAATGTTTTCAACATGGGAGCTGGCTCAATTTTCAAGTTCAACAAACACAGTTTTGAAATTTTTCATACTGTGTATGGGCGAGACGAAGATGACCATGATATAGAGGATGAATTGGTTTTTAGTTCTCTATATAAAACTTCATACGATACCAATAGAATTCAGGAACTCAACCACCAACTCGCCAACAAAGTCTACGATTTCGTCGCCGCCAAAGTAGCCGAAGCCGATACTCCCCCCGCCTAGCCCCCAGGCCCGCCCCACCCGGCGGGCCTTTTTTGCGCCGCACTTAACCGGCCGGATTGTGGCTGGCGTGGCGTTTTCTGAAAAGCACGCCATTTAGCAACAGCAAGGATTCTAAAAAATTTAAATATCCAAGTAGTATGATTTCAAAAATATTTATTGTTAAATTGGGGTAACCATCGTCAGGCAGGCCACCGAAAACTTAACCGGGGCTACTGTTGGGCATCTGATGAATATGCCCCAGGGGCAGCACACCACGGCTTTTTGCACATCCTTCTCATTTTCCACCACTTCAGTTTACCCCTATGAAAAACTTACTTCTCGCTTTTTTTCTGTTGGTTGGCCTAAGGTCGCGCGCGCAGTCGGCCGACTGGACATTTGTACTGCCTGTCAATAACTTAAACGGAGTGATGGCCGTGGCCACCGGGCCCGATGGCAGCACCTACATTACCGGCCGCTTCACGGGCTCGCTCCAGCTGGGCAGCACGCTGCTGACCAGCGCCAGCCCCGGCATGTGCCTCTACATTGCCAAATGCCGGCCCAACGGCCAGGTGGTGCGCGTAACCAAGCTGGAAGGGGCCGCCAACGTGCTGCCCCGCAGCATTGTGGTAGATAATGCTGGCAACAGCTACGTTACGGGCAGTTTCCTGGGCACCCTCACTTACAACCAAGGCCGGCAACACACCTCTTCCCTGACGCTGAACGCGCCAGGCAGCGACATTTTTCTGGTGAAGAACGGCTCCGATGGCCGGGTGCGCTGGGTGAGCCAGGCTTTTGGCAGCGAAGATGGCACCTTGGGCAACTGCTTTGGCACGGGCGTGGCCGTGGATGGGGCCGGCAACAGCTACATCACCGGCGGCGCAAATGGCGCAAACATTCGGTTTGGCCCGCTGGCGTTTGGCCCGCGCCGGTCTCAGGGCTTCGCGGCCAGCTACAACCGGCACGGGCAGGTGCGGTGGGCGAAGGTGTGTTCGGCCCTACCCGGCGGCTTCGCAACGAGCGGCGGCGGCGGCATCGCCGTCGATAAAACCGGCACTAACTGCTACGTGAGTGGCAACAGCATCCGGGGCTTCATCCTGGACGGCATCACGCTGCTGAGCCCGCTGGGCAACGACTACCTGGCCCGGTTCGAGGGCGGCACCGGGCAGCTGCTCTGGGCCTTGTCGACCCCCGGCGATGGCGGCGGACAGGCCATTGCTATCGATAAATTGGGCGATGTGTGCATTGGGGGCAACTTTTCGGGCACGGCAACCGTGGGCAGCTTCACCCTCACCAGCGCGGGCGATGCCGACGGCTACGTGGCCCGCTACGACCCCAACGGCGACGTAGACTGGGCTACGGCCTTGGGCAGGGCAGCCTACGACGTGGTCAACGCCGTGGCCGTCAACCAACGGTCGCGGAAAGTATTTGCCACGGGCATCATGAATTTCACGCCGCAGGGCACCAACCAATCGTTCTTGGCCTGCTTCAGCGCCGACGGCCAGGTGCTGCAAACCGAGCTGGTGAGCGGCCCGGGCACCAGCTCAAGCGGCAAGCTGGCGATTGATGCCCAAGACAACATCTACACCACCGGGGTTTTCACGGGCCGGTGCGGCTTTGGCTCCCTCACCCAGAATGTGGGGGCCACGCACTCCTATTTTGGGCGCTACGGCAGCCGGGGCGGCTCGCCGAAGGATGATGACAAGCAGCTCGGCGCATCGGAAATCAGCCTGTTCCCTAACCCGGTGCAGCGGCAATTCACGCTGCGCCTGCCCAGCCCGGAGCAGGCCGGCCGGGCCACGCTGTACAATCAGCTGGGGCGCGCCGTGGCCGAGCAAACGGTGCAGCCGGCCGCCACGGCCATCGACGTAGTGTTCGACACCACACCACTGCCCGATGGCCTGTACACGCTCCGGCTCCAAACCGACCAAAAAACCACTACCCGCCTGGTAACGGTGCAGCACTAACGGGCGCAACGCCTACCTTGAGCAGATACGGCCTACGGCAGGGCCGGCGTGCAAACACGATGGTTTGCACGCCGGCCCTGCCGTAGGCCGTATCCACCCTTTTGTTTGCGCCATGCACCTCCTCGCTCTGTTGCTTATCGGATTCATCGCCCTCATCCACGCCTACATTTTGTGGCTGGAGATGTTTGCCTGGACCACCCGCGGCCCCAAAGTATTCCGGACGTTGCCCACCGAACTGTTCGGGCCCACCAAGGTGATGGCGGCCAACCAGGGGCTATACAACGGTTTTCTGGCGGCGGGCCTCGTCTGGGCGCTGCTAATTACCAACCCCGAATGGCAACGCAGCGTGGCCAGCTTTTTTCTGGGCTGCGTGGCCGTAGCCGGCCTGTACGGCGCCGCCACGGCCGGCCGCCGCATCCTTTTTGTGCAGACGCTGCCGGCCGTGCTGGCCCTGGCGGCACTGTGGGCCGCGTAGCCCGGAATCGCAAAGTCCGCGCTACCTTAAAACGCCAGCAGCGCACCCAGCGCCAGCACGGCTAACAGGCTGCTCACCACGGCCGTGTTCACCATGGTTTCGGCCGAGCGGCCCGGCCATGCGCCCACGGCAGCCACCACGGCCAGCAGCAGCGGCAACAGCGAAAACGTGCCATAAATAGTACCACCATAGGGCTGAAACGGCACAGGGCCATCGGGCGAGGCGGGCGCGCTCACGCGCCGTACCACACTCAGCAGCGGCGTTTGCCACACGCTGATGCGCTGGGCCACGCGCACGCGGTAGCTAATGGCACTGGGCAGCCGAAACGTGGTGTGCTCGGTATGCACGCGGTAGGCCACCTGCGGGTCGGAGAGGGAGGACGACACGGCCACGGGAATGCGGCTGCGCACGGTTTTGTGGGCGTATTCGCGCAGGGGCAACGCCCAGTCGAGGGCCGGCAGCAGGCAGGCCGCCAGCAGCGCTACATTGATGCGGCGAGCCACCCGGGCGTAGGCCAGCAGGCGCTCGTCGGGGTGGCGCGGCGCGGGTTGGGGCGGAGGCGCAGGCGGCTCCTCGGCCAGCAGCACGTCGTAGGCCAGCCGGCGGCGCGGGTTGCCCAGTATGCCGTAGCCGGCCTCCACAGCCGCCAGGCGGGCCTTGAGGGCGGGGTCGGCGGTGGGCAGGCGCTTGAGGCGGGTGCGCTCGCGCAGGTAGGCCTGCTCGACTTGCAGCGCCGTGGCCGTGGGGGCAATGCCCAAAACGTGGTAATAGTTCTGCATGGCCAGCGGCTGGAAAGGTCCGAAAATACACAAGGGCACCGCGACTTCAAAACGCGGGCCGCCCCTGCCCTATTGCGCCCGGCGCCCGGTTCTTACCTCCGGTAGCCTGCTCAGCAACTGGCAAATCTACTGGTGTTATGCAGGGCCGTTTCTGATTGCTAGCGTGGCCTTTTTGGAGCCTTTTTCGGAACGGTATTCAACCTGAAACCAGAAACTTGGTGAAACACAAGCCATAAAAGTTGCCTGCGAAACGGCAGATACTCACTACCATAAAAAGGGGACTGAACCGCCACCCGGCCGTTCAGCCCCTATTTCACCAGTCCGGTTTCAGTCAGCGGCTGGGCTAAAGCAGCTCAACGCCAGCTTCGGCCAGCTCGCGGCGCACGGCCTCGGGCCAGATGCTGACCTGCACCTCGCCGATGTGGGCTTTGCGCAGCAAAAACATGCACACCCGCGACTGCCCAATGCCGCCGCCAATGCTCTGGGGCAGGGCATCGGCCAACAGCAGACGGTGAAATTGCAGGGCCTGGCGCTCGAAGCAGCCGCGCAATTCCAGCTGGCGGACCAGGGCCGTTTTATCGACCCGAATACCCATCGACGACACCTCGAACGAGGTTTCCAGCACCGGGTTCCACAGCAGAATATCCCCGTTCAGCCCCCGGCAGCCGTCTTCGGTGGGCGTGCTCCAGTCGTCGTAGTCGGGGGCGCGGCCGTCGTGAATTTCACCGTGGCTCAGCTCCCCGCCAATGCCCATCAGAAACACCGCGCCGTACTCGCGGGCTGCCTCGTGCTCGCGCTGCTTGGGCGTGAGGCCGGGGTAGCGCCGCAGCAAGTCTTCGGCCTGAATGAAGGTGATGGCGGGCGGCAAAATGGGCGCAATACCGAACTGCCCGCTCACCAGCTGCTCGGTGGTTTTCAGGGCCTCGTAAATGGTTTCAACCGTGGCTTGCAGGAAGGGAATGGTGCGCTGCTCGGGCAGCATGTGCTTTTCCCAGTCCCACTGGTCCACGTAAATGGAGTGAATTGGGCTGTACTCCTCATCCGGGCGCAGGGCACGCATGTCGGTGAGGAGACCTTTGCCGGGCGCAATGCCCAGCTCGTGCAGCCGCAGCCGCTTCCACTTGGCCAGCGAATGCACCACCACGGCCCGCCGCTCGGCCAGCGCCTTGATGGGGAAGCCCACGGGCCGCTCCACCCCGTTCAAATCGTCGTTGATGCCCGTGCCGTCGAGCACCACCAACGGAGCCGACACCCGCACCAGGTGCAGCTGGCGGGCCAGCTCGCAGGCAAAGGTTTCCTTCACGAACGTAATGGCCTCTTCGGTTTGGAGCCGGCCAGCCGCTGCGGGCCAGGTAAGGGGAGCATGCAGGGTTTCCATGGGGTTGATGGGGGGTTTGGTTGAAAAAATGGTTGATTGGATGAGGTAAGGCGACGGATTGGGCAATAAGCGGCCACCTCCCCGGCGGGGAGTTTTTTTGAAGGCCGGAATAGTGCCGCAGCGGCTGGAAGGCAAAAAAAGCCTTCCGATTACGGAAGGCTTTTCAAATTGAAATAATGGACGTTATTTCCTTTTTTTGAACAATGACCTCCCAGTCTCGAAATAAATTATTATTCGAGTTATTGAAAAGGATATTGTTGTTAAACAAGGATATGTGGGGTTCTTTCTTGGTGCTTTTTGTTTTTAGCGAAGGTAATCTACACACAATTTATCAGCAGCCCAAATTTTAATTTATGCTGCCCTACCAACTCCCATTTTGCGGCGCAGCCGGGCCTACCCAATGGCGCGCTGCACCCACGGCTTGAGGCCCGGCACCCGCGCCAGGCGCACGGCCGCGTTCACCAACCAGGGCTTGGTGCTGAGAAAACGCATCAGGCGGTAGCTTTTGGCCAGCTTGCGGCCGATTTTATGGGCTACCTGGGCATCGTATTCCTGCATGAATGCGGCGCTGAAATCCTGCTTTTTAAAACAAGCAACTACCTGCGCGGCCGCCAGCATTCCGCTCTGAATGGCCGTGTCGATGCCGTGGCCCTGCAAGGGGTCGATGAGCGAGGCCGCATCGCCGCACAGCATAAACCGGCGGCCGCTGATGGGCCGCATCCGCCCGCCGCCCAGCGGCAACCCAAACCCCACGATGGGGCCCAGCTGCCGGGCATCGGCGAAGCGGCCGGCCAGGGCGGGGTGGGTGGCCAGCAGGCGCTGCATGGTTTCTTTGAGGTCGACTTTGTGCCGGGCCACTACTTCGGCCAGCATGCCCAGGCCCACGTTGTAGCGCCCGCCGCCCACCGGAAACAGCCACACGTAGCCGGCCAAATAGTCGCGGGTGAGGAAAAACTCAGTGGTGCCGCTTTGCGCCCCGGCCACGTTTTCGAAATAGGCGCGCACGCCCACGCAGTGGTGGGCGCGGGCCAGGCGCGGCTCGGGCAGCAGCCGGCGGCCCACGGCCGAGTTGGCCCCGTCGCAGCCAATAACCAGTCGGGCGGTGATTTCCTGGTCCCCCGCAGTCGTCAGGCGCACATAGTCGGGCTCGATGCTCAGGGTTTTGAGGCCCGTATTTTCGAGGATGGTGGTGGTAGAGTGGGTACGCACCAAGCCCAGCAAGGCCGCATCGAAGGTTTCGCGGGGGCTGTTGAAGCTGGGCAGCTTCCATTGCAGGGTGAGGCTGGCCCCGTTGGGCGCTACGAGGCGGGAATCGCGCACGTCGTCGCGCGGGGCCAGCTGCCAGAGGTGCTCCACGAAGGCCGGGTCGAGCTGGTGCAGGGCCTTGAAAGCGTGGCCGGGAATGGCATCGCCGCACACTTTGTCGCGCGGGAATTCGGCTTTATCGAGCAGCGCCACCCTTAGGCCGCTGTGGCGCAGGGCCAAGGCGCAGGCCGCCCCCGCCGGGCCTGCCCCGATGATGGCAACGTCGTAATCAATGGTGGAAGCAGGAGGCAGCACGGCCCCAAAGGTAGCGGGCGCGGCGTGGTAGCCTTCGCCTGCCCAAGCGCCGGGCATTGCCCCCGACAAGGCCAAATGGTTTCAAAATGGGAAACCGATGGACTGCCAGCCACCAGCTGGCTCCGGCGGCGGCAGCCCGCAGCTCCAGTTGCCCGCAACCAATACGCGCAACGCTACATATACAGTAGCAACAACTGCCCTTCCTCGCCCGAAGCGCAACTCAGCCAATCGCAGGGCTGGTCAATGCTACGCCAGGCGCACAGAAGGCCGCGCATCTGCTTGCCACTTATCTAAAAAAACGCCTTTTATTCAAAATTTAATGGGTTGCCAGAACCGGGCGCAACCAACCGTTTTTATTTCCCACATCGGGACGCACGACCTACACCAACAGTCCGCCCAGCCTTCCTGTACTGGCACGTTGGCAAACTCCTTACCGCTGTGACCTCTTTACCAAACCTCCTCATTCCGGCCAACGACGCGGCCCGGCTGCGCGCCCTCAGCCGCTACGAGCTGCTGGATGCCCGCCGCGAAAAAATTCTCGACGATGTGGTGGCCGCCACGGCCCGGCTGTTCGGGGTGTCCAACGCCATGCTGTCCATTGTAGAGGAAAGTACGGTGCTGGTGAAGGCCTCCCACAACCTGCCCGTCGACCTGGAGCGCATTCCGCGGGAGCAGAGCCTGTGCTCGGCCACTATTTTGCAGGCCGATACGGCCGTGTTTGAGGATGTGAGCCAGCGCGCCGCGCCGGGGGTCGATGTTTCCCTTATTCTGCAGCTGGGGCTGCATTTCTACGCGGGCCACAACCTGCGCACTCCCGACGGCCACAACATTGGCACGCTGTGCCTGTTCGATGGGCCGCCGCGCCAGTTTCGGCCCGCCGAGCGCCACCTACTGGGCCAGCTGGCCGGTTTGGTAATGCACTTGCTGGAGCTGCGCCGCACGCTGGGGCCCCATTCCGGTTTTACGGCCCTGCTGTGGGAAACCATTTACCAGGCCATGAGCGAGCAGCTGGCCAGCCTGGCCGCACTGGCCGAGCACGCCGTGCCAGCCACCGGGCCGGGCCAGCTCGCTACCGCCGATGCCGAGGCAGCCGGGGCCATTGTGGCCAGCCTCGACCGGCTGGTAGTTGCAACCCTGCGGCGTAAGTAGTGGCGGGCCACGGGCGAGGGCAGCGTACTTTTGCGCTGTTTCCGTGTTTGTCGCATTATGCTTAAAGAAAATAAGGTAAAGACATTAGCCTTGCTCGGTGCTACGGGCTCTATTGGCACCCAGACGCTGGAGGTGGTGCGGCAGCAGCCGGGCCGGTTTCGGGTGGCGGTGCTGAGCGCCCAGCGGCAGTGGGAGCTGCTGGCGCAGCAGGCCCGCGAGTTTCGGCCCGCCGTGGTGGTTATCGGCGATGAAAGCTGCTACCAGCCCCTGAAAGCGGCCCTGGCCCACCAGCCCGAAACCGAAGTACTGGCCGGCGCGGCCGCCCTGGCCGAAGTGGTGACCCGGCCCGAAATCGACATCGTGCTCACGGCCCTGGTGGGCTACGCCGGGCTGCTGCCCACAGTGGCCGCCATTCGGGCCGGCAAAGACATCGCCCTCGCCAACAAAGAAACCCTGGTAGTGGCCGGCGAGCTCATTACCGACCTCATAAAGCAGCACCAGGTGCGGCTGCTGCCCGTCGATTCAGAGCATTCGGCCATTTTTCAGTGCCTGGTGGGCGAAGACCAGAACCCGGTCGAGAAAATTATTCTCACCGCTTCGGGTGGGCCCTTTCGGGGCCGCACCGCCCAGCAGATGGAAACCGTAACCAAGGCCCAGGCCCTGAAGCACCCCAACTGGGACATGGGCGCGAAAATCACCATCGACTCGGCCTCGCTCATGAACAAGGGCCTGGAGGTGATTGAGGCCAAGTGGCTGTTTGGCCTCACCAATGAGCAGATTGAGGTGGTGGTGCATCCGCAAAGCATTGTGCATTCGCTGGTGCAGTTTCAGGATGGCTCGTTGAAAGCTCAGCTGGGCCTGCCCGACATGAAACTGCCCATTCAATACGCCCTGGGCTACCCGCAGCGGCTGGCCAACACCTTCCCGCGCTTTTCGTTTCTCGACTATCCTACCCTCACCTTCGAGGCTCCCGACCGGGCCGCGTTCCCCAACCTGGAGCTGGCCTTCGGGGCCATGCGGCGGGGCGGCAACGCGCCCTGCGTGCTCAATGCGGCCAA
>JAYULN010000068.1:0-6553 GCA_043763525.1 Hymenobacter sp. | reverse complement strand
TGATAAACGGCTTGCTGGCCTACGCCCGCGTGGGCCGCACCGCCCAGCCCCGCGAGCACGTGGCGGTGGCCCAGCTGCTAAGCGAGGTGGCCGAACTGGTGGTGCCGCCCGACTTTACGCTGCGCGTGGGACCCGATATGCCGGTTTTCACGACTGACCGTCTGGGCTTGCAGCAGGTGTTCACCAACCTGCTCAGCAACGCCGTGAAGTACCACCAGCGCGGGGCCGGCCACCTGGAAGTGACGTGCCGCGAAGCTGCCAATTTCTACGAGTTTCGGGTGCAGGACGATGGCCCGGGCATTGCGCCGGAGTATCATCAGAAGATTTTCCTGCTGTTTCAGACCCTGCGCGACCGGCACACGGCCGAAAGCACCGGTATTGGCCTGAGCATCGTGCAAAAAATCATCGACGAGCACCAGGGCACCATCCGCGTGGAATCGGCCCCCGGCCAGGGGGCCGGTTTTATCTTTACCTGGCCAAAATAAACCCCGGCAATACGCAACCTTTCGGGCCGGTTGTGGGGTCTATGAGGGCAGCAGCTTCCAGGGTGGAAGTCGTTTGGGTATGTTCCTGTTTTTTTATTCTATGCGTTCTGTTTTACTGGTCGAAGACGATATTTTTGATACGATGACGGCGGAGAAGTCCTTCGCCAAATTCAACATACCCCACCAATTACACACGGCTTTCAACGGCGAGGAAGCCCTCGACCTGCTACTGGGCCGCAACGGCACCGAGGCGCTACGCCCGCTGCCCGAAGTTATTTTGCTCGACCTGAACATGCCCCGCATGAACGGGCTGGAATTCCTCACCGAGCTGCGTGCCAACCCCGAGCTGGCCTACATTCCGGTGTTCATAACCACGACTTCGGGCATGGAAGCGGACCAGGTGAATGCCGCCAACCTGGGCGTGAGCGGCTACATCCTCAAACCGCTGGATTTTGAAACCGGCAACGACTTATCGGACAGCCTGAGTTTGCTGGAAAAGCTGTTGAACTAGCTCGCCCAGGCTGGGTAACCGAGCCGGAGCACGCCCGGGCCAATTCACAGAAAGTTCACGATGCGGGAGCGGAATTTACGGCCGCAATCTGTCGTTTGGGTACCACCCCGGCGGGCGGCCACTGACGGATTTCAGGCAACGGACCGGTAATATTTACCGGCCGTTGGTACCTTGTTCGGCACTCTGCTTTTACTGCTCACCTTTCTATGAAATTTCCTGCTCTGTTATCGACGCTGGTTGTGGTACTACTGAGTGGGCAAGCTGCCCAGGCGCAGGACGATGGCCCGCGCCAGCTGGGCGTGCCGCCCGCCATGCCCACTCCTGCCCGCCCCCGCGCCGCGCCCGCCCCGCGCCAGCTCGATACCGTGCCCGTAGCTCCGCGCGACACCACCCGTCGCGCGGCCGTGACCACGCCCCTGCCCGGCCCCATGGCGGGCCCGGCCCCGGTGTATGCGCCCACTCCGGCGGGCCAGCTACCGGGCAACAATTCCCGCCCCGCCCGCTTCCAGGTGGGCCTGAAAAACGGCTTGGTATATAATGCATCGGATGTGGAGATAAAAAGCCCACTCTTTGGCCGCTCCTACCTGTTGCTGGACGGCCAGCGCAAATTTGAGATGGCCGAAGTGGGGTTCTACGAAGACGAATCGGGCCACTACGTGCGAACGACGCTGCCGGGCTCATCACGCGAGGCCACCCTGCGGCGCGACAAAACCGGGCGCATCAGCCTGTACTCCATCACCTCTTCGCAGTATAGCTCGGGGCCCGGCGGGCTGGGTTACCCCGGCTACGGCTACCCCAGCTACGGCTATGGCTACGGGGGCTTTGGCGGCTACCCCTACGGCGGCTACCGCACCGTCAAAACCGAGTATTTCTCGAAAGATAACGGCCCTATTCAAAACCTGAGTTCGCGCAACCTCATGCTGGCCACCAGCGACAACGCTGGGGCCCAGCAGCTGTTGGTTGAGTCGCGCCGCTACCAGCAGGTTACCGTGGCAAGCTACCTGGTAGGCGGCGGCCTGCTGGTGGCCGGCCTGCTCCAGTCGCTGCGACCCGGCGATAGCGGGCGGGGCATTTCGCCCATGGTGTACGCCGCCCTGCCGGTTCTCATTGTGCCCATTGTGCTCCAGGGCAAGCAGGTAAACAACCAGCGCCAAGCCATTAGCCTGTACAATGCCGGGAAGTGACGTTGCGCTGAATGAGAAATGATAAATAAAGGAACGTCATGCTTCATTCAACGTAGCGTCAGGTAACCCCGGCCCTGGCGGTTCGCGTAGGGTGGGCATGACACCAGTTGGCTCGCCTGCTACCCCCGCCCCTACCGATTTTGCTGCCCGCCAGGCCAAAGCCCTGCTGGTTCACGCCCGGCTTTGTGTTGAATACGGGGCCCCCTTTCCATTTTTCAGCACCAAAGACCCGCTGAGCGAGCTGGTGAGTGCCTTACTCTCGCACCGCACCAAAAACGCCGACTCGCACCGCGCTTACCAGGAACTGCGGGCCACTTTTCCGACCTGGGAGGCCGTGCGCGATGCCCCCACCGAGGCGGTGCAGCACGCCATTCGGGCCTGCACCTGGCCCGAGCAGAAGGCTCCGCGCATTCAGGCGGTGCTGCGCGAAATTAGCCAGCGCTGCGGCACCGATGCGCCGTGCGCCCTGGATTTTCTGGCCGAAATACCCATTCCCGAAGCCCGGGCTTGGCTGGAAAGCATCAGCGGCGTGGGGCCAAAAACCAGCGCCGCCACCTTGCTTTTCAGCACCCTGCGCATCCCGGCCATGCCCGTCGATAGCCACCACCACCGCGTGGCCCAGCGCCTGGGCCTTATCGGGCCGAAGGTGGGCGAAGGCCCCGCCCACAAGCTACTGGAAGCCCTGCTGCCGCCCGGCTGGGATGCCCAGCAGGTGTACGACCACCACGAAGCCCTGATGTTTCATGGCCAAAAGTGCTGCTACTTTAGCAGCCCTGCCTGCGGCCGCTGCGTGGTGCTGGACCAGTGCCCGTTTGGGCAGGGCCGCATGGGGGCTTCAACAGTCGCATAACTTATTCCTGTAAATTCAAGAAATAAGCTGCGGGCGCTGAGCCTTCGCCCACCATTAAATAGTGCATGATTCTTCACCTGCGCGCCAAGCCCAATGCCCGCGCCAACCAACTGCTGGCGGCTCCCGACGGTACCGTAACGGTGCGCCTGAAGGCCCCGCCCCAGGAGGGCCAGGCCAACGCCGTGCTGCTGGCCTTTCTGGCCGAGCTATTCGGCAGCAGTAAAAGCCGCGTGGAACTGCTGAGCGGTAACACAGCTCCCTTTAAAAAGGTGGACCTGCTCGATGTAGACGAAGCACAAATGGCCATTGTATTGGCCCAACACCGAGCTGATTAAGCAGCTGAATTATAGCTCACGTCCTCAGAAAACCTTGCAAATTCGCTATATTTAGGAGCCGACGGGCGCGTATTTCGCCCTGTACCTAATGCTTGCTGGTATGCCTCCCTCCTTTCGTGACTTGCGCTATTTGCTGGCCTACACCCTCCCGCTCACCGCTGCGGTGGGCCTGTGGCTGGGCGGTGCCTGGACTTGGCTGACGCTGCTGTACGCTTTCGGGCTGGTGCCGCTGCTGGAGTGGCTGCGCCCGCCCGCCCGCGGTGTGCCGGGCGTGGCCGCTGCTACCGAAACCAGGTGCCACGCCTTTTTCGACGGGCTGCTGTACCTGAACGTGCCGCTGCAATACGGCCTGCTGGCGTACTTCCTGTACTGCGTTAGTACCCGAGGGTTTTTGGCGGCCGAAACGGCCGGGGCAATTTTTAGCGTGGGCATTTGCTGCGGGGCTTTGGGCATTAATGTGGCGCACGAACTGGGCCACCGCAGCCGCGGCTGGGAGCAGCGACTGGCGCAGGCCCTGCTGCTGAGCACTTGGTACGCGCACTTTTTTATTGAGCACAACCGGGGGCACCACCGGCATGTAGCCACGCCGCACGACCCCGTGACGGCCCGGCTGCACGAGGGTTTTTGGCGATTTCTGCCCCGCGCCGTGCTGGGCGAATACCGCTCGGCCTGGGTGCTGGAAGCCGAACGATTGCGCCGCCAGGAACAGTCCTGGTGGTCATTGGGAAATCAGATGCTTCAGTTTCAGGCGGTGCAATTACTGCTGGCGGGCGCGGTAGTGGCCGCATCTGGTGGGGTCGGCCTGTTGGCCTGGCTGGGCGCATCGGCCGTGGGCTACATCCTGTTTCAGCTGGTGAACTACGTGGAGCACTACGGCTTGCTGCGCCGCCAAACGGCCCCTGGCCAGTACGAGCGGGTGCAGCCCCACCACTCCTGGAACTCGGATCACGCCGTGGGCCGCATCCTGCTCTATGAGCTCACGCGGCACTCCGACCACCATTACCAGGCGGCCCGCCCCTACCAAACCCTGCGTTTCCAGCCGGCCAGCCCCCAAATGCCCACCGGCTACCCCGGCATGATGCTGCTCGCCACCGTGCCCCCGCTCTGGTTTCAGGTGATGAATAAGCGGGTGCCCGTTTAGTCATTTAACAGTCATCAATTAACATTTAACGGCTGTTCTGGCGGTACCAACTGGGCCAGATGAACGACTGTTAAACATTAATTGATAACTGTTAAATGAAATCATTTCCCACGTTTCCAGCGGTAGTATTTGCGGTACCAGGGCGAGGTTTTTTTGAATAAGCTGCTGGTCGTTTCGTTCGGAAACATATTTACCCGAAACACCTGCATGCGGTCGTCTTCGAGGTGCATGCCGCCGGTATCGGTGGCAATGCCGAGGGCGAAACCGGCCGCCCGCACGGCATTTTTCACGGCTTCGTTGCAGTCGCCATACGGGTAGGCAAAGCTGATGATTGGCGTATGCAGCGCAGCTTCCAATTCGGTTTTGCTGCGCCGAATTTCAGCGGCGGCTTCGGGTAGCGGCAGCGTGCTTAGCCTAGGGTGCGACATGGTATGCGCGCCAATTTCCCAACCGGCGGCTACAAAAGCCTGCTTTTGCGCCAGGTCCATTATTTCGGAGCGGGGCTCGGTGGGGTCGAAATCGGCATCCCATTTATTGTAGCGAATGTCAAAATTACCGAGCAGGTACAGCACGCCCCGGTAGCCGTATTGCTGCATTAGCGGCAGCAGGTTGGTGTAATTATCGGTGTAGCCGTCGTCGAAGGTGAGAATGATGGGGCGGCGCGGAAAGTTGGCCAGCGCTAATTCGCCGCTGGCAAATTTCAGGTAATCGGCAAACGTAATGGGGGTTAATTTTTGCTTTTTGAAGTACGCCAGGTGCTTTTCAAAATTGTCTTTCGTGACGTAAATCTGGTGCCTGGTGGCCAGCGGCGCATCCGGAATTTTATGGTACATCAGCACCGGAATAAAATTCGGCACCGCCTTGCGCATGCGGCTGACCTGGTAGGTTTCGAGCACCCGCGTAGCTACGGTGGCCAGGTTGTAGTGCGCCCGCGCCTGCGCACGCAGCGCCGCCGCTACGGGTTGGGGCGCTTGCAGGAAAGCTCGCGCGTCGGCCAGCAGGACCGTAAAATCGACTGCTGATGGCGTGAGTATAGCCGAAATATCACCGAAATTAGAAGCCGCCGCCGTCGCAAAAGAGGCTTCGGTAACCAGCCCCGCGTAGCTGGCTTCGCCCAGCGCCAGCACCGGCCGGCCGGCCCCCAGCGCCTCGATGGCCACGCGGCCCGCCCCGATAACCAAGCTGGTGCGGGCCAGCCAGCCGGGCACGTTCTTGGTGAAACCTACGACTTCGATGCGCTGGCCAAACTCGGTCTGGAGCTGTGCCAGGGCTCTTTTTCCGGCTGCCGGCAGGTGCTCCAGCTCCCCGCCGATGAGCGCCACCCGCAACTGCGGAAACTCGCGCAGCAACACCGGAAAAACCTGCTGGAGCAGCGCGGCAGCCCGCTCGCCCTTGCCCCCATTGAAGCGCCCGATGAACGCAAGCCGGGGCGCTGCATTTAATGAGGAGTGAGGAATGAGGAATGAGGAATTACCCTCCTCTAATGCTTCGTTCCTCCCTGCTAATTCTTCATTGCTGAAATTTACCCCGTTGGGAATTTCTATGATTTTGGTTGGGGCCATGCCAATTTCGGCAACCAGGTGCCCACGCAGATTGCCGCAAATAGCAATGACCGCATCGCCATACACATCAACCCAGGACTTGGCCGTGTGCAGGTGCTGGCGGCCATGAATGGTGCTTACCAGCGGCACGGCCAGACCGTGCAACGCAAAGTGGCTCACCCAGCTGGCGGCCCGCGAGTGGCAATGCACCACGTCGATATGCTCGGCCCGCACCATTCGGCGGACGAGGCCGATGTTGCGCAGCCGCTGCCGGTAGCTGCGGTTGCTGATGGCGGCCTTGACCTGCGTGGCCCCAGTGGGCAGTTGGTCCGCGTCGGAAATCATCCAGACGGCGTGGCCCTGCTGGCGGTGGGCTTCGGCCAATTGCACGGCATAGGCCACGGAGCCCGCGAAAAATTCGGCCGAAAGAACGTGGAGGATGCGCATGCAGCAAAGGTATTGGCTGCCTCTGTCATGCTGAGCTCGCCGAAGCATCTCTACCGCGC
>JAYULN010000067.1:0-2657 GCA_043763525.1 Hymenobacter sp. | reverse complement strand
GGGTTGTAGTCCCCGCGCCAGTAAAGCCGCCCGAACGGCCCGGGGACGCGAACTACCCAGTTCGCGCTACCCCCCCAGCCGCGCTTGAACCAAGGCACGGCGTAACAGCAGTTAAGTAGCACCATCCGCCTGAAGCACAAAACACCCGACTGGAATCCAGTCGGGTGTTTTGTGCTTAAAATAGTCGTGCTATGCTGCTTCGGTTACAGTACACCGCCGTGGTTGGAGCAGCGAGCTAACTGGGAGCTATTGGGTTTGGCAACTTATACCGTGCTGTTACGCGACGAGTAGTAGCGCGATTTTTGTAAACCGCGTTCCCGCGCCAGTAAAGCCGATTGAACGGCGCGGGGACGCGATTTGCAAAAATCGCGCTACTGCGCTACTGCCCGCCATCGCCTGAATCGCAGTAGTGCGTAACATCAGTTATACTTATGGCTTGCACATTCGATTTGCAGGGCTGCGACTTCGATTTGCATGCTGGCGAGCTGCGTTTACAGGCCTGCAAGATGGGTTTGCCGGGTTGCGAGGTGGGTTTGTGGGGTTGCGACTCCGGCTTACAGGGTTGCGACTTCGATTTACAGGGCTGTGACTTCGATTTACAGGGCTGCGACTTCGATTTACAGGGCTGCGAGTTGGGTTTACGGGCCTGCCAGCGCAGTTTCTCGGGTGGCCGGAGCGGCCCTTGCACCCATTCCTGTCAAAATGGTATCTTTGCAGTCCCCGTTTGCATCCATGTCGATTTTGCTTTCCCGCTTCTGGTTTTCACTGCGCTTTGCCATGCTCGCCGCCACGGTGCTGCTGGTGCTGGGCCTGAACCAGCGCGCCGTGAGTGTGCTGCGCCTGCCGGCGGGCAAGGGCGAAACCCGCCTGGCCGCCCCGCCCAAGGCCACGGTGGTGAAACAAAAAGTATTGCTGGAAGCTACCACCGTGCCCGACCACTTTGTGGCCCCGCCCGTGGTGGCCTGGCTGCCGGCCGTCGTGCCGGCGATGTGGCTGCCCGCCCTGCGCCGGGCGCTGGCGGTGCCGCGCCCCTGCGCGGGCGTGCGGGCCGGCGAGGTGTTCCGGGCCCGGCTGCTGGCCGTGGCGCTGTCGCCGCAGGCCCCCTAAGAAGGAGTTATGAGTTATGAGTTAAAAGTTATGAGTTGGTTGCTGGCATGCTCTGGCACTACCTTATAGCTTCGACTCATACTGCTCAACCGCCATCAACTCATAACTTTTAACTCATAATTCATAACTCAATTTCAATGCGTAACAAAGGATTAATCATCGCCCTCACCGTCATCGTGACGGCGCTGTGCGCGTACTTCCTGTTCTTCACCTACGTCTCGCGTGGGGTGCAGAGCAAGGCCGTGGCCTACGCCACGCACAACGGCAAGCTCAACGAAATCCAGCGCCAGCACTACCTCGATTCGGTGTGGCGGGCACCGGTGTTCGGCCCCTTCACCTACCGCGAGGTGCGCCAGAGCGAGCTCGGCCTCGGCCTCGACCTGAAAGGCGGCATGCACGTAACGCTGGAAGTTTCGCCGGTGGAAATTGTGCGGGCCATGAGCGGCAACAGCAAGGACGTGGCCTTCAACAAGGCCCTGGACGAAGCTGTGGAAGCCCAGAAAACCAACTCGGGCACGCCGTACACCACGCTGTTTGCCCAGGCTTACGAGCGGTTGGCCCCCGGCAAGCCGCTGGCCACCATCTTCGCCAACACCACGAATAAGAGCCGCAACATCACCATCAACTCGTCGAACGACAAAGTGATTGCCGCCATCAACAAGGAGGAGGAAGAAGCCATCGACCGCTCCTTCAACATCCTGCGCACCCGCGTCGACAAGTTCGGCGTGAACCAGCCCAGCATTCAGCGGGTGAAGGGCACCGGCCGCCTCCAGATTGAGCTGCCCGGCGTGGATAACCCCGACCGCGTGCGCAAACTGCTGCAAGGCCAGGCCAAGCTGGAGTTCTGGGAAGTGTGGAACCAGAACGAAGTAGGCCCCTACCTCATGCAGCTCGACCAGCAGCTGGCCGCCAAGGCTGCCGCCGATAAGGCCGGCCCCGCCGCTACTGCTACCGACACCACCAAGGCCCTGGCCGGTACCGCCGCCAAAGGCGACACCACTTCGCTGGCCGCCCAGCTGGCCAAAAAAGCCAAGGCCGGCAGCAAAAACGCCGCCGACTCGGCCGCCACTTCCGCTAAGGGCGGTGTGCTGGCCAAGCTCTTCACCATGCCCGGCCGCCTGGGCGTGAACCTGCGCGACACCGCTCGCATGAACACCATCCTGCGCTCGCCCCAGGCCAAAGCCGTGCTGCCCCCCACCCTGGCCCTGCTCTGGAACCTGAAGCCGACGACCATCGACAAGCAGGAGTACCTGGAGCTGATTCCGGTGCGCAAAACCCGCGATGGCGTGCCCCCGCTGGGTGGCGAAGTGGTGAGCGACGCCCGCTCCGACATTGGGGCGACCGGCCAGCCCGAAGTGCTGATGAGCATGACCCCTTCGGGTGCCCGCAAGTGGCAGAAAATGACGGCCGCCAACATCGGCAAGCAGGTGGCCATGGTGCTCGACGACTACGTGTGCTCGGCCCCGGTGGTGCAGAGCGAGATTTCGGGTGGCGGCACCAGCATCACGGGCAGCTTCGCCATCGAAGACACCCAGGATTTGGCCAACCAG
>JAYULN010000066.1:0-6555 GCA_043763525.1 Hymenobacter sp. | reverse complement strand
ACCAGGGCTCCACCCGAGTTGCCGGGGTTCACCACGGCATCGGTCTGAATGAACGACTCGATGCCCATGTTATCTTTGCTGCGCAGAATGCCGATGTTCCGGCCTTTGGCCGAGATGATGCCGGCCGTTACCGTCGAGTTCAGGTTGAAAGGGTTGCCCACGGCCAGTACCCACTGACCCACTTTCACGTCGTCGGAGTTGCCGTATTTCACGAAGGGCAGGTTGTCGGCCTTCACTTTCAGCACGGCCAGGTCGGTGTTGGGGTCGGCCCCCACCAGCTCGGCCTCAAACTTGCGCTTGTCGTCGAGCACCACCTCAATTTTGGAGGCCTTGTCGATGACGTGGTTGTTGGTTACGATGTAGCCGTTGGCGGCGATAATCACACCCGAGCCCGAGCCCTGGCCGCCCCCCTGGGGCACCTGCGGGTGGCCGGGAGGCATTTGCCCCTGAAACTGCTCGAGCTGGTCGCCAAAGAACTGCCGCAGGAAAGGGTCCATCTGCTGCTGGCGCTGGTCGACAGGCGCGGCGGCATATTCGGTCATTACGTGTACTACGGCCGGGGTTACGGCGGCAGCGGCGGCCACGAAGTTCAGGCCCTCGGGCACGGCGTAGGGCGTGCTTCGCATTTCGGAAGTGTAACGCACCTGGGGGTCGGCGGCTACAGCCTGGGGCACCACGGGGGCCGGCTCCAGCAGCTTATACCCCCCCACGGCCACGCCACCGCCCAAAATGGCGGAACCGAGCAGGCCGAGCATCATTTGTTTTGCTTGCATGGGGTTGGGGAAAATGAAAATGGGTGAATTGAGTGAATCAGAAACCTAATTTAAAGCCGTTCGGATGAAAACCGGATGAGCCAAGGCTGGAAGAATCTCACGAACGATGAAAAGATTCGCTTTGGTACGTTAAGGTTGCTTTCAGCATAAAACAGGCCAAACGAGCAGTCTGACACCATAACAGCCTCGACGGCAAAAAAGGCACCCCGGGGAGTGCCTTTTTTTCAGATTCGGCCGCGCTTAACGGATTCCGATGTGCTGCCTGGTCACCTTCCCGGTATCGAAAGGCAGCGTCACGCGCAGAATGCTCACCGCCAAAAAACGCACTAGTGCTGCGTTGGCAGCTGCTGGCGCGTGGCGGCATCCTGACTTTGCAGGAAGGTGAAGCGCACATCGAGCCCGAGCACCGGCGACACCGAATTGACGCGCCCGGCGGGAATTACCACGTTGCCGTTGCTATCGGTTTGGGCCAGGCCGAAGCTGTAGCTGGTCTGGTAAGCCACCCAGGGCGTGAAATCGAACTGCTTGCCGATGCGGCAGCCCAGCTCGCCCCGCAGGCTGGTGAAATCAATCGTGCGCTCGTCGGGGTCGGTACTGGCCCGGAGCAGGCGCACGTGCGTATCGGCCTGGTAGCTCAGGCGCGGGCGCAGGGCAAAGCTGCCCAGGGTCACCAGTTTTTCCAGGTCGAGGCGCAGGCGGGCGTTGGTTTGGCCCTTGGCGTTGGTCGGGCTGGGGAAAGTGCGCTCCAGGCCCAGGCGCTGGCCGAAAGTGAGCGGCCCCACCGGGCTGCGGTGGCGCAGCAGCACCTCGGGCACCAGCACGTAAATTTTGCTGAACGAAGTGTACGCCAGTGTGCCGCCTACGCTCCAGTGCTCGCTCCAGAAATGCTCGTAGCCGGCCGTAACCCGCCGCTCATCAAAGCCCAGGAATCGACTGGAATTGTCAAAGCCGTTATTGTCGGTGTTGTTTTCGCCGCGCACGGCCAGCAGCAGATAGTCGTTGCCGGGCAGCGCCAGCTCCGCTTGTAGCTCAGGCCACAGCTGTAGGCCATACACCGTGCGGCGGGTTTGGGCGGCGGCGGGCAGGGCCACAATCACGCTAAGCAGGAGCGCGCAGAAAAGAAGTCGTTTCATGCTGCAAAGTAAGGCAGCGCTACAGTCCCAGTTCCGCAATCGCCAGCCAGGCCATTAGGCCCGGCCCGGTGGCCAGGGCTTTTTCGTCGATGTCGAAAATCGGCGTATGGACCGAGGCAGCGAAGCGGCCGTCTTCGTGCCGGGTGCCCAGGCGGTAGAAGCAGGCCGGGGCCGCCTGCGAGAAGTAGGCGAAGTCCTCAGCCGCCATCCACTGGTCGAGCTCCACCACGTTTTCGGGGCCGAGGTAGGCTTCGGCGGCGGCTTTCACGCGGGCCGTGAGGGCGGGCTCGTTTTCGAGGTACGGGTAGCCGCGCCGGATTTCCAGCTCGCACACCGCGCCCATGCTCTCGGCCAGGCCTTCGCACAGCTTGCGCAAGTGCTGGTGGGCCTCGTTGCGCCAGTCCTCGTTGAGGGTGCGGAAGGTGCCTTCGATGTAGACTTCGTTGGGAATGACGTTGGTGGCCCCGTTGGCAATCACCTTCCCAAAACTCAGTACCGAGGGAATTTTGGGGTTGGCGCGGCGGCTCACAATCTGCTGCGCGGCCACGATGATGTGGGCGGCCACCAGCACCGGGTCGAGGTTCATTTCGGGCATGGCTCCGTGGCCGCCCTTGCCTTTTATGGTGAGGTACAGCTCGTCGGTGCTGGCCATGTAGCGACCGGGCCGCACGCCGATTTTGCCGGCCGGCAGGTGCGGAAAAACGTGCTGCCCCAGCACATTTTCAACCTTGGGGTTTTCCAGCACGCCCTCCTTTATCATTAGCGAAGCGCCGCCGGGCAGCCGCTCCTCCCCTGGCTGAAACATTAGCTTGATGGTGCCCTGAAACTCGCCTTTCAGCTCGTTCAGAATGCGCGCCGCGCCCAGCAGCGAGGCCGTATGCACGTCGTGGCCGCAGGCGTGCATCACGCCGGGGTTGGTCGATTTGTAGGGCACGTCGTTGGCCTCGGTGATGGGCAGCGCGTCCATATCGGCCCGCAGGGCGATGGTGGGGCCGCCGGGCCGGCCTTCAATGAGGGCCACCACGCCGGTGTTGGCAATGGGCTGGGGGTGCAGGCCCAGCTTTTCCAGCTCGCGCGTGACGAACACGGCGGTGTTGGTTTCCTCGAACGAAAGCTCGGGGTGGGCGTGCAGGTGGCGGCGCAGAGCCACGGTATCGGCAGCGTGCTGGGCGGCGAGGTGCTGGATTTGGTGGAGCAGGTCGGACATAGTTTTGAACGTCAAGCTCCCCTCCTTACCAAGGAGGGGATGTTTCAGCGAAGCTGAAACGGGGGTGGTTGAGTCGTTGAACGAAACCCGAACGGCGGACCGTCGGAGCGTTCAGAAATTATCGTTCGGGGTCGTTCGGCCATCGTTCAACGACTCAACCACCCCCGTCCGCGCTTCGCGCGAACATCCCCTCCTTGGTAAGGAGGGGAGTTTGACGTTCTACCATGCCCTACGGATTCTTGTTCAGCAGCACCTGCGTGGCTTCCAGCTCCAGCTTGGGCGTGAGGCCGCGCAGCCGGGCCATACCTTGGGCGGCATCGAGCTTGGTGAGGTAGTCGCCGATGTAGAGCCGGTACACGGGGGCTTTGAAGGTGAGGTAATCAGTTTCGTCGGGGTAGCGGCCGATAATGGTGCGGCGGATAGCCATCACCTGGTCGCGCTCCAGGCCCAGATACACCAGGATGCGGTAGCCCTGGGCATATTTCACGTTCTGATTGGTGTAAGCCTGGTCACGCAGGCGCTGCTCAACCTGGGCATTCACCTGGCTGGTGGGCAGCACCGTGGGTTTGACGGCCGCCGCCGGGGCTACCGGCGCGGCTTTGGGCGCGGCAAACACGGGCCGGTACCTGGTTACATCCTCGGCGGGCAGGGCAGCCGCCGGATTCTTCCGCAGCGTGGTATCGGCGCTGGCGCGGGGGGCCTGCGGGGCAGTGCCGGCGCAGGCGGCCAGCGCCAGCAGCGGAAGGGCCAGTAGCATCTTAAGCAGCGGGGTTTTCATCGGTTTCAGCAATCAGGGCCACACTATTGGACGAGCCGAGGCGGCCGGCCCCGGCGGCCACCAGGGCCAGCGCGGCTTCGCGGGTGCGAATGCCCCCGGCCGCCTTAATGCGCATGGTGTCGGGCAACGAGCGGCGCATCAACTCCACATCGGCCACCGACGCGCCCCGGCTGGCAAAGCCGGTGGAGGTTTTCACGAAATCGGCCTCGCCGGCCACGCACAGCTGGCAAGCCAGCACAATCTCCTCTTCGGTGAGCAACGCGGTTTCAATAATGACCTTGAGCAGGGACTGATGCACATGGCACAAATCGGCTAAATCCAGGATTTCGGCCTGCACCAGCTCCGCTTTGCCCGATTTCAGGGCCGCGATGTTGATGACCATGTCCAGCTCCGTAGCGCCATCATACATGGCCACTTCAGCTTCCTTGAACTTCACGCTGCTGGTCGCATAGCCCAGCGGAAACCCGATAACGGTGCAAACCGCCACCCCCGTACCAGCCAGCTGCGCGGTGGCGGCGGCCACGTAGCACGGCGGCACGCACACGCTAGCGAAGCCGTGGGCGGCGGCCTCCTGGCACAGCTGCGCAATCTGCGCCTCGGTGGCATCGGGGCGCAGCAGGGTATGGTCTATTCGGGCGGCGAGGGTCATGGGGCAAAGGTAGCGGGGAATGCCCTGCTCCTACTCCACCACGAGGCGGCGGGTTGCGATTTGGGTGCCGACGGTTACGCGCACAGCGTAGAGGCCAGGGGCGAGACCGGTCAGGTCCAACTCGGCGCGGGCGTTGGTGGGGGCCGTTTGGGTATGCACGGCCCGGCCCAGGATATTGAGCACGGTAAGCGTGGCTGTGGTGGTGCCGGGCATGAGCGGCAGTTGCATGGTGGCGCGGCCGTGGGCAGGGTTGGGGGAAATATTAAATCCAATGAGTTTACTTGGCGATGCGACAGCTAATGGGCCATCAATGAGGGAGGCCAAGAATGAATGTCTTGCACCTGCTTGAGAAATCATAATATTATCGAAGCTGGCAGGAGGTTCAACGACACCGCACGTGAATACTTTCCCTCCGCTAACAGCAACCCCGGTAGCATAATCAAATCTTACACCACCCGCTTTCTTGGCCCAAGCAAAATTACTGTTCCCCACTACGTCTATCAACTTGGCAATAAATACATCTGCATCCATCGCTTGGTTTGTAGCACATGTCAGGACTGTACTACCGAACATAATTGAACCTTGAAAATTACCGGCCATATACACGGTTGACCCATCTATGGCTAAAATAGGCCCCCGTTCATTTTTAAGTCCACCAACTTGTTTAGCCCATACATAACTACTGGCACTTCCTAAATCAGTCAGCTTAGTCACAAAAATATTAGCGTAAACAACAGGAATAAGGGCCCCGCTAGTCAGTACGGTATTACCAAAATTCACTGTTCCGGTGAAAGTGCCAGCCACATACACGTCAGCGCCATTAACTACTACCGACGACGCATAATCACTATAAATCCCCCCTATCCGCTGAGCCCATACGAAAATGCCTGTACTACCTAAATCGGTTAGTTTAGCTACAAATGCATCATCATAACCAGTCAATCTGATAGCACCAAAAGCTGCCCCGCCGGAAAAAGAACCTGTTACATAAACATTGGTTCCACTTACGGCCACTTGTGCAACTGCGCCCACGCCCTGCTGTGCCCAAGTAAAGCCTCCCGTGGTACCTGTATCGTTCAACTTCGCCAAGAAAAAGTCGGCTGTTGTGGCAAGTGTAGCTGTCAGAACATTACTGCCGAAGTTGGCTGTAATGCTGTCAAAACGGCCTGCCACATATACATCAGTGCCTCTTGCTGCTATCGAATATGCAATATCATTAGAAGTGCCTCCTGCTCGCTGGGCCCATGCGAAACTACCTGTAGGGCCCGCATCCGTGAGTTTTGCTACAAATACATCATAAGCACCTGCACTCGTCAGGTTAGTGGACCCAATTGTAACTGTCTGATAAAATCTTCCAGTCACGTACACACTCGTCCCACTTACAGCTACCGCAAAAGCATCAATTTGCGATAGCCCCCCCGTACCCCCCGCACGTTGCACCCAAATAAAACGTCCACTTACGCTACTCCATTTAGCGACGAACATATCATTACCCAGGCCACTATTCAAGATAATACCACTGAAATTGACTGAACCACTAAAACTCCCAACCACATATACATTCCCGAAAGCATCACCAGCCGTCGCTGAGATTAATGCATCCCCACCAACTGCACCAGTACCAAAAACGGCTGCTGCCGTTTGCCAAGCCGGAGCTTGAGCCCGCGCAGATGAGCTGATTATAAATAAAAAAAGTATGGCAGTAATCTGCTTGTTGCGAAGAAACGAGTACATATATTTTATTTAAAGAATACTGAAAAGTAAATACCCTAAAGATTTGGACAGATTTAATGTTTGCCAATTTTGAGTAAAGCAAATGCGCCCCGACCAACCGGCCGGGGTGCTTGCATTTCCACCCTAAACGGAACCTATTCCACCAGCACGGCGCGGCCGCTCACCACGTCCTGCTCCACGGACTTGTACTTCACGTCGCGCACCACGCGGCCGTCCATGTACTGCACGTTCACTTTGTCGTTGCGGTTGGCCACTTTGTGGCTGCGCACGGGCACCTGCTT
>JAYULN010000065.1:0-16039 GCA_043763525.1 Hymenobacter sp. | reverse complement strand
TTTTTCCGCTCCGGCCCACACGTCAAACGGCCCGGCCAACCCATCCTTACTGGGTTGACCGGGCCGTTTGGCTGAAATTAAAAAGGACTACCAGCCCGCTGGTGCGGCGGGGGCTTTTTTCTTGGGAGCCGCCGCCTTGGAGGCAGTGGCCCGCTTGGGGGCGGCGGCCGGCTTGGTGGCGGGCGCGGCGGCTTCCTGGCCCCCGGCGGCGTTGGCGGCACCGGTAGCTTCGGCAGCGGCCGGGGTGCTCACCGGGGCTTCGGCCGGGGCAGCCGCCGGAGCCGGGGCGGCCATGCGCTTGCCGGCCTGGTGGGCCATGCGGCGCTCGCGGGCGGCAATGGCATCGTCGCGCAACACGTTGCGGCCGCTTTGCATCATCACGGGCGTGCCAGGGGCTGCCGACATGCCCATGCCCATGGGGGCATTGTTGGTGCTGGCACCGCTAAAGCCGCCAGCGGGGGCGGGGGCAGCTGGCGCAGCTTCGGGGGCTGGTTCGGCCGCCGGTGCGGGTGCGGCCTCCTTAGTCTGGCCGCCGGCCTGGCTTTTGCCGCCGGTGGTGGCCGTTTTTTTCGTCGTTTTTTTCTTGGGAGTGCCCCAGGAATCGGTAGAGCCCCAGCCGGATTGGGCTGCGGCGCTGCTGACCATCGTTCCGATGAGCAGCAGTATTAGCAAGGTGCTTTTCATAATGAGGCAAAATTAGGCACGCGGGAAGGGGTTTGGTTCCGTTGCGTATGCTGAACGTAGGAGTAGGGTACGGCCGTTCCCGTAACTTTGCATTCTATGATGCAGGAATCCATTGCCAGCCTCGCGGCCGAAATTACTGCGGCCGACCTAAGCAGCGCCGCCCACCTCGATGCGTTTCGCATCAGCTACCTCGGCCGCAAAGGCCGCCTGGCCGATTTGTTCGACCAGCTGAAGACCGTGCCCACCGACCAGAAACGCGCCGTGGGCCAGCAGCTTAATGCGTTGAAGCAGGATGCCCAGGCCCGCTTCGATGCCGCCCAGCAGGCCGCCGAAGCCGCCGCCGACAACGCCCCCGCCAACCCCGATTTCGACTACACCCTGCCGCCCGTGCCCCACGCCCTGGGCACCCGCCACCCCCTGAGCCTGGTACGCGAAGAGATGCTGCGCATCTTCGGCCGCATTGGCTTCGCGGTGGCCGAAGGGCCGGAAATTGAGGACGACTGGCACAATTTCACGGCCCTCAACTTCCCCGAAAACCACCCGGCGCGGGACATGCAGGACACATTCTTCCTGCGGAATGGTGAAATGGTGAGTGGTGAGGTGGTGAGTAGTGATGAGTCCGCTGAACATCAAACTCACCATCTCACCAATTCACCATCTCACCTCCTAAGAACCCACACCAGCACCGTGCAGGTGCGCGTGATGGAAACCGAGCCCCTGCCCATTCGGCGGGTGATGCCGGGGCGGGTGTTCCGCAACGAGGCCATTTCGGCGCGGGCCCACATGATGTTTCATCAGGTGGAAGGCATTTTCATTGACGAGGGTGTGAGCTTCGCCGACCTGAAGCAGACCGTTTATTATTTCGTGCAGGAGCTGTTCGGGGCCGATATCAACATCCGCTTCCGCCCCAGCTTCTTCCCCTTCACCGAACCCAGCGCCGAGATTGACATCACCTGCCTCATTTGCAAGGGCGCGGGCTGCAACATCTGCAAGTATTCGGGCTGGGTGGAGATTGGCGGCTGCGGCATGGTGGACCCCGCCGTGCTCGAAAACGCTAAGATTGACTCGGACAAATACTCCGGCTACGCCTGGGGCATGGGCATCGAGCGCATTGCCATGCTCAAATACCAGATTAAAGATTTGCGGCTGTTCACGGAGAACGATATGCGCTTCCTGCGGCAGTTTGAGGCGCTGTAAGGGGCATCCAAAAAAACGGGGCATGGCGCATTAAAGCTCAGAAGCTGTTTAGGTTAATCCATGAACGATGTAGAGACGCATAGTTGCGTCTCTACATCGTTCGCACCGTGGGGCTGATATCGTTCAATGACGAGACGCAACTATGCGTCTCTACATCATCCTAGCAGCCTTATACCCTAACCAATCAGCTTCTCCGGAAGAGTGACCTTTGAGACCGCCGTTTTACGTGGTGCAGACGACGTTTGCCAGATGTAGACAATAGCCAAGCACCGCATTTGCCGCGTCTCATCTGAACGCCTCAGCGCTTACGATTCCTGCATGGTATTCCACCCCTCCGCCCATGGCTGATAGCACTGACTTCACGGATAGTATTTGCTACTGGCCAGCCACTAAAATTGTGCGCCACATCCGCACCCAGGAAATAACAGTTGAGCGTGTTATTCGAGCTTTTCTCCACCAGATTGCTCGGCATAATACGCGCATCAATGCGATAACCGACCTGCGCAATGAGGCCGACCTACTGCAGGAAGCGCGTGAAAAGGACCGCCAAGTGCGGGCAGGTGCCGTACTTGGCCCCTTACACGGGCTGCCGATGACCGTGAAAGATGGGTTCAATGTCCGGGGCTTAATTAGCTCCAATGGGCATCCCGGTTATCGCCGCCACCGGGCCACCGACGATGCCGAACTGGTGAAACGCTTGAAGCAGGCAGGAGCCATAATCATCGGTAAAACCAATTTGCCTCTTTTTTCGATTGACTGGCAAAGCACGAATTGGTGGTTCGGGCAAACAAACAATCCGTACGACGTGCGCCGCGTCGCGGGGGGGGAGCTCCGGCGGGGCGGCGGCAGCGGTGGCCATGGGTTTTACCCCCGTTGAGCTAGGTTCCGATGCCGGGGGCTCTATCCGGGTGCCGGCGCATTTCTGCGGCATCTGCGGCATTCGCACCACCGAGCAGGCGCTCTCGAATCGGGGGCAATTCAAGTTTCCGGGCCAGCCGCAGGGGCACCGTTTGCTCACGGTAGCGGGGCCCATGGCCAAAAATGTGGCGGACCTGCTTCTTCTTATGCCGGTTCTGTGGGAGGGCGGCCCCTTACTAGCCGAGATTCCGCCGGTGGCCTTTGGCACCAGCCGCTGGCACGGCGAAAAGTTGACGGTTGCCTATGCCCCGACGCTGGCCGGCACGGAGGTCGAGGCCGAATACCAGCATATCTTCAGCGCCTTTCTGGCGCGTTTGGCCACCGCCGGCCACGCCCTGGAACTCGCGAGCCCGGCGTACGTGGAAGCCGACGTGTACCCCTTACACGGCCGGCTGCTAGGCCTGGAAATAGCTGCCAGTTCGCCCGTGCCGGCCTTTTTAACCAAGGTGGCCATGTATCTATTCATCTTACTAAAATACCGTGATAAACACTGGGCCCGCGGCGTGTGGCAAGGCATTGGCATATCGGCCACTCGCTATGCCACTACCTTATCGCAGAAAGAAGCCCTGGCCGATAGCTACACGGCATTTTTTGGCCGTTTTGATATTTGGCTCACGCCGGCAGCCTCCTTCAGTGCCTTTGCGCATCAGCGAGCCGGCAAGCCCTTTTGCGTCAACGGCCAGCGCGTGCCGTATACGGATGCCATGGGTCGTTTCAACTTTACGACGGCTTTGGCCGGTCATCCCATTGTCGTCATCCCCATTGGCCAAACGGCGGCGGGCTTGCCAGTCGGGGTACAGATTCACGCGAAAAAATGGACCGACAAGCGCCTGTTGGAAATCGCGCAGCATCTGGAAACATTTACTGCTGGCTTTCAATTGCCGGCTCAGTAGGAGGAGCCAAGGGGATGAAATACATAGACCCGACAAAGTACCCACTGGTGTCCTGGGAAGGCTGTTATACTCGTCGCGAAGTGGAATGCGAAAATCGACTGGCCGGTGTAGTGACGCGACCCTTCGCGTCCCGGCGTTGAACGGCGCGAACGCCGGGATGCGAAGGGTCGCGTCGCTACACCGTGCTCGCAAACCACTTCATGACGAGTATAAGTTGAGATACTTTTTCCAGAAACAAGCATGAATCAACCTCCCGCGCTGTCAGTTCAGGAGTGCTATTTCATCCGGTTGCTCGAATTTGCTACTGACCTGGCGCTACGGCCGGGCGGTGTCCCACATCCACCTGCTCACCTACCTGCTGCTGCCGCTGCTGATTGTGGCCGCCAGCGCCGGCCTGGGGGCACGGCTGCGCGGGGCGCTGCCGGGGGCCTACGCGATGCTCACCGGTGGGCGGGGACTCGCTACTTCGTAAATTTGTGGTTCGACCGCGCCCGCTTTGGTAGCGGATGTGGCGCGGGTTGAATTATTTAGCTTCTGGCAGCCGTTGCTTTTCCTATGAATATTACCCTCCCTTTCGTCACGCCCGGCCCCGACCTTGAGCCGGGTGCCCAAGCCAGCTTGGCCGACTGGCTCAACTGCATGAGCGAGGATGAATTCTACCAATTCTGCCAACGCAATGCCGAATCGAAGTTTGAACGCCGCGCCGATGGCATCATTGAGTTTTTGACCATGACCGGAGGAACCACTGGGCACCGCAATAGCGGGATAGTAACGGACTTGACCATCTGGAACCGGCAAAACCGCCTGGGGCTTGTCTTCGACTCCTCCACGGGTTTTCGCTTGCCCAATGGCGCGGTGCGCTCGCCCGATGCGGCGTGGGTGCGGGCCGAAACCTGGCAGGCCCTGCCGGCCGCGCAGCAGGAAAAATTTCCGCCGCTGTGCCCCGATTTCGTGGTGGAGCTGGTGAGCCCGTCCGATGACCTGACCGCCGTGGTCGTGAAGATGGAAGAGTACATCGCCAACGGCTGCCGCCTGGCCTGGCTCATCGACCCCAAAACCGAAACCGCCCGCGCCTTCCGCACCGACGGCTCGGTGAGCGTGGCCAAAACCTTCGCCGAAACCCTGAGCGGCGAGGACGTGCTGCCTGGTTTTGTGTTTGCGCTTGCTACGCTCCGCTTAGAAATTTAAAAACCAAAAACACCCCCGCTTCGCTGACAACAGAGCACCAGCGAAATCACGGTTAATCAATGTAAATCAGCGATTGTGAAAGTTAGAACCCAGACCACCAATAAAGTTAACGTCATCACCCTCGGCTGCTCGAAAAACATCGTGGACAGCGAAGTGCTCATGGGCCAGCTCCAGGCCAACGACTTCGACGTGACCCACGAGGCCGAGAAGTCGGATGCCAACATCGTCATCATCAACACCTGCGGCTTTATCGACAACGCCAAGCAGGAAAGCATCGACACCATTCTGCGCTACGCGGATGAGAAGCAGGCCGGCCGCCTCGATAAGCTGTACGTGACGGGCTGCCTCTCGCAGCGCTACAAGGACGAGCTGGAGGTGGAAATTCCGCAGGTCGATGCCTATTTCGGCACCCTGGAGCTGCCCCAGATGCTGAAAGTGCTGAACGCCGACTACAAGCACGAGCTGATTGGCGAGCGGCTACTCACCACGCCCAAGCACTACGCCTACTTCAAAATCGCGGAGGGCTGCAACCGCCCCTGCTCGTTCTGCGCCATCCCGCTGATGCGCGGCAAGCACGTCGACCGCACCATTGAGGACCTGGTGAAGGAGGCCAAACGCCTCGCCGCTCAGGGTACCAAGGAGCTGATTCTCATTGCTCAGGACCTGACCTACTACGGGCTGCAAGCCTACGGCGAACGCAAGCTGGCCGATTTGCTCCGCAACCTGTCGGATGTGAATGGCATCGACTGGATTCGGCTGCAATACGCCTACCCCTCGCAGTTTCCGCTGGATGCGCTGGACGTGATGGCCGAGCGCGAGAACATCTGCAAATACCTCGACATGCCCCTGCAGCACGGCTCCGATGCCATGCTGAAATCAATGCGGCGCGGCATCACCAAGCGCCGGACGGTTGAGCTGGTCGATACCATTCGGCAGCGCGTGCCGGGCATTGCGCTGCGCACCACGCTCATCAGCGGCCACCCCGGCGAAACGGAGCAGGACTTCCGGGAAATGTACGATTTCGTGGAGCAGACGCGGTTTGAGCGCCTGGGCATCTTCACGTACTCGCACGAGGAAAACACCCACTCGCACACCCTCGTGGATGACGTGCCAGCCGAGCTGAAACAGGAACGCGCCGACGCCATTATGGAGTTGCAGCAGGGCATTTCGATGGAGCTGAACGAGGCCCGCGTGGGCCAGACCTACAAGGTATTGTTCGACCGCAAGGAGAGCGGCCACTTTGTGGGCCGTACCGAATTCGACTCGCCCGAGGTGGACAACGAGGTGCTGGTGCCGGTGGAACGCGACATCTTCGTGCGCCTCGGCGACTTTGCCAACGTGAAGATTACCGCCGCCACGGACTTCGATTTGTACGGAAAGCTGGTGTAGCGTCTCGTCGTTGAACGGTGACGACCAGACAGTCTTCAAACGGCGCGGACGACGAGACGCAAGTATACGTCTCTGCACCGCCCAATACCTCCCGGATGAAAGCCCGCCTGAACCAGCAGGAAGTTGAATACCACATTGAAGGCCCCGCCAGTGCCGGCGGGGCCGAAGTGCTGCTGGCCGCCGATACCGACCTGACGACCGGCACTAGCTGGGCGGCGGCCGGCTACACCGTGGCCCCGTGGCTGACTCCGGCCGAAAATACTGCCCTGCGCAATGGGTTGGCCGAACTGGTGCGCGGGGCTTTGCGTGAAACCGGCCTGGCCGTGCCCGCCGATTGGCCCGTAACCGCCTACCACCAGCTGGTGGGCTCCGATGCGGCGCTGCACCTGGCCATCGTCAACAAAACCAAAAGCTACCCGCTGGCGGCCCTGCCCCTGCCCGTGGCCCAGCTCGAAGCACGGGTGTCGGCGCTGTGCGGACGGGCCGTGCGCGTATTCAATCCGGCTACTGAGAAGGCCGAGTTTCACCTGCGCCTGGTGCGGCCGCACCGCTCGGATAACAACCCGCTGCACCGCGACGTGTGGCTGGCCCGGCTGCGGAATGGGCTGAATATCTACTTCCCGGTGGCGGGCAGCACCGCCGATTCGTCGCTGGCGCTGGCTCCCGGCTCGCACTGGTGGCCCGAAAGCCAGACCACCCGCACCCACGCCGGGGCCGTGTACAACGGCACCCAGTACAGCGTGCCGGCCCTGGTAGCCGCCGCCGAGCCGCTGCACCTGCTGCGCCCCAACCCCGGCCCCGACGAGGTGCTGCTCTTCTCGCCCTACCTGCTGCACGGCGGGGCCGTGAACCTGAACGCGGACGAAACGCGCATTTCGCTCGAAATGCGGTTTTGGACGGCGGAATAGCGCCGCCGGTAACTTTCGGCCCCGCGCCGGGTTTTGTGCGGACTTTTGCGGCTCCCTTTGCCCGCCTCCCACCCTATGCCCACCACCACGCTTTCTTACGCCCAAACCGGCGCTTTTTCCGGTATTCTCACCGATTACCTGGCCCAGAATCCGGCCCTGGCTCCGTTCTACCACCGTTTTCCTACGCTGGAGAACTTCGCGGCCCAGATTGAAGAGAAACAAGCGGCTTATACCCCCGAAGCCCGCAAACGGCTGGTAACGGCCCTGCGCGACCAATACGGCCTGGCCCCCGAACCGGAGCCGGGCATCGAAAACAACCTGCTGCTGCTGGCCGAGCCCACTACCTTCACCGTCACCACCGGGCACCAGCTGAGCTTGCTCACGGGGCCGCTGTATTTCATCTATAAAATCGTGACGGTCATTAAGCTGGCCCGCGACCTGAAAGCGGCCTATCCGCGATATGATTTCGTGCCGGTGTACTGGATGGCCACTGAGGACCACGATTTCGCCGAAATCAACCACTTCTCGCTGTTTGGCAAACTGTATTCCTGGGAGTCGGCCAACGTGGGCGGGCCGGTGGGCCGGCTGCCGCTCGATGGCCTGGCCGAAGTATTGGGCCAGCTGCCGCCCGAGGTGCCGGCCGCCTTCCAAAAGGCCTACGCCGAATCGAAAACCCTGGCCGAGGCCACGCGCCGGCTGACGGATGCGCTGTTTGGCGAGTTTGGGCTGGTGACGCTCGATGCCGACCGGCCCGCCCTGAAACAGGCCCTGGTGCCGCTGCTGGAGAAGGAAATAAAAGAGCAGGTTTCCAACGCCGCCGTGCAGGCCACCAATGTCCGCCTCACGGCCGCCGGCTACAAGCCGCAGGTGTATTCGCGGCCCATCAACCTGTTTTTCCTCACCGATGAGGGCAAGCGCGAGCGGCTGGAGCCCGATGCCGGCGGGGCCGACTGCGTGGAAGTGACCATCCGCAACACGGCCCGCTGTCATAGCCAAGCCGAATTACTCGCCCTGGTCCGGCAGCATCCCGAGCAATTCAGCCCCAACGTGGTGCTGCGTCCGGTGTATCAGGAAATATTGCTGCCCAACCTGGCCTACATTGGCGGCGGGGCCGAGGTGGCCTACTGGTTTCAGCTGAAAGACGTGTTTACGGCGTTTGGAGTGCCATTTCCTATTGTGCTGCCGCGCAATTCGGCGCAGTACATCAGCCGGGCCAACTCGGGCAAGCTGAAAAAGCTGGGCCTGACCGCAGCCGACAGCTTCCGCCCGCTGCCGGAGCTGAAGAAGCAAGTCGGGGCCGCGCTGGGTCAGGAAGAAATCAGCTTGAAACAACAGCAGCAGACCCTGGCCGCCGCTTTCCAGCAGGTGCAGGACGTGGCCCAGCGCCTCGACCCCACGCTAGTAAAAACCGTGGCCGCCGAAGCCCAGAAAGCCGCCGCCAGCCTCGCCGGCCTCGAAAAGCGCCTCAGCAAAGCCGCCGAAACCAAGCACGAAACCGCCTACACCCAGCTGGCCGCCCTGAAAGAAAAGCTCTTTCCCGGCGGTGGCCTCCAGGAGCGCACTGACAACGTGCTGAATATTTTGATTAACAACCCGGCCTTTATTCAGGAGCTGCTGAAAGCGTTTGAGCCGCTGGCGCTGGAGTTTACGGTACTGGAGGAAGAATAATCTATGTACTTTGAGGTGGATTAATTCCTCACCATTTATATAGTAAAATAGCCATGTTTTCAGCAGAAATCACAATTCCAGCCGGTTGGCTCATATTGATTTCACTAATTTTATTTGTCACAATATATAGCCTGCGTTCAAACTCTAAAACGGCAACATTGCTGCATACAGAGTATTTTGATAAATATAAAGAAATAGAAAAACAACAAGCAGTAGATAAAGCGTTTGCTGACAACTTAAACAACCAAATTAAACGTGATTATGAGAACAAATTAAGTCAGGCTGAGACATTGCGTTTGACATCCATCCATGTAAGCAACCTCAATTTTGAGCAAAAGGAAATCCAACTTAAGCTTGATTATCAGAATTGGGCTCATGCGAAATTTGAAGAATTCAAAAATATTGAGATTGAAAGGATTAAAGCTGAATTAAAAACTCAAAGCATCGAGTACTCGGCAACATTACTTCAACAATGGAAAATCGAGGCAGAAGCTCAAATCAGACAGGATGCAATCAACAGAAGTTATTCTGTTAATCTGGGAAAAATAACCGAACATCTTATCCCTTTTCATCAGGTTTTTCTCGCTCAGTTCAATCCTAGGGATGCTAGATTTTTAGGAAGCCCCATTGACTTAATAGTATTTGACGGATATACGGATAAGCGGCCTGAAATCACCATCTATTTCGTGGAGGTGAAGACCGGAAAATCCAAGTTATCAGACGGTCAGAAGAGAATTAGGCAGGCTGTTCAAAGCGGAAATATTCGTTGGGCGGAAATAAATCCTGACAATCTCTCAAAGTCAAGTCCCGTCTTCAATACAGACAATACCTATTAAGATGGTGACCTGCTTTGAATATGGAAAATAAAGAGGCCCTGCGCCGCGCCGCCCTGGCCCACCGCGCCGCCCTGACCGAGGTGGCCCACCGCAGCCAGCAGCTCTGCAACCTGCTATTTCAGCATTTCCCGGTGGCACAGTGGCGCTGGCTGCACCTGTTTCTGCCGCTGGCCCGGCGCAACGAGCCCGATACCTGGCCCATTATCCGCCGCGTGTGGGCCGAGGGGTTAGCCGTGCGGCTGGCTGCGCCCGCGGTGCAAACAGATGGTATTTCGCTGAAGCACTACGAATTAACCCCCACGACACCACTCTTCAACAACCGCTGGGGCATTCCCGAACCCGAAGCCAGGGCTGCTACTGAAGTACCGGCCGCCGCTTTCGATGCGGTACTGGTACCGCTGTTGGCCGTGGATGCGGCCGGCCACCGCGTGGGCTACGGCGGCGGGTTTTATGACCGATTTTTGGCGCAATGCGGGCCGAACACGCAGTTTATTGGCCTGAGCCTGCTCGATGATGCGCCCGTGGCCGGCATTGCCGACGTGCTGCCCACCGACGTGGCCCTGCACGCCTGCCTAACGCCGGGCGGCGTGTGGCGCTTTTAGGGAATCTTACTTGAACTCCAAAGTTGCTTTTTTGGTATGCCGATAAAAATTTATTTTTTATTGATAAACAGTTCACAATAAGCCATTAAAACGTCGCGTTGGCCGGGTATATCTCACTTAAAACCCTGCCGCATGATGACCAATACCCAGCTGGCCACGGCCAGCCTCGACGACATCGTGTTCGATGGTCGCAACCAGGTTTACGGGGCGTACCAGCTCCGTGCCCTCTACCAGCGCCACGTGACGCGCGCGCTGGTGATTGCCACGGCTATTTTTGCGCTGCTGATGGTGTTTCCTCTGGTGGCGCAGCTGCTGCGGGACCGTACCCCAGTAGTGGTGCCCAAGCTCGATGATGGCCACACCCTCATTGCCCCGCCACTCGACCCCAAAACGATTACGCCGCCGGTAACGCCGCCGCCCGTGGCCCCGCCCGTGCGGCAGCCGCAGGCCACCATCCGGTTCACGCCGCCCGTGGTGGTGCCCAACGACCAGACCACCGAGGACGTGCCCGAGCAAGCCACGCTGCAAAACGCGCGCGTGGCCACCATCACCAGCGAAGGCACTACCGAACCCGACATCCGGGAGCTGGAGGCCGTAGAAGGGCCCAAAACCGTGGAAGGGGCGGTGGATACCAAGGTGTACATATCGGTGGAGCAAATGCCCGAACTGCCCGGTGGCGGCGGCACTTCGGCCATTGTGGCGGCCATTCAGCGGGCGGTGAAGTACCCGGCCATGGCCCTGCACAACGGCGTGGAGGGCAAGGTGTACGCCAGCTTCACGGTGAATGCCAGGGGCGAGGTGGTGGACCTGAAAATCGTGAAAGGCCTGGGCTCGGGGCTCGATGAAGAAACCCTGCGCGCCATCAAGAGCCTGCCCCGGTTCATTCCCGGCAAGCAGAACGGCCGCGAGGTGAGCGTGGCCTTCAACGTGCCGGTGACCTACCGCATTCAGTAGCAGAAGGGCAAGGCCAGAGGGAAATCCGGAACGTCATGCTTCGGCAAGCTCAGCATGACGTTCCAGGTTGTCTGCTTTCCCCAGTCACTTCGCCTCATCAACCACGCCCGCGATGCGGGCCTGCCCCCAGGGCGCAATGCTGACGCGCACCCGCAGCGGGTGCAGACGGCCGGCTTTTTCGAGGCGCAGGCCGCTGCCTTCGGGCACGTAGTAGCGCTCGAGGTTGAAGCGCAGGGCGAAGGAATTGCGGTACACATCGGTGACCCAGCCGCGCAGCACGGCCTGGCCCGCGCCGGGTTGCGGGGCCTTGGCATATACGCCCACGGCGGTGCTGAGGCTGTCGGGGCCGGGGGCCAGCAGCACGAATACGCCCTGGCGGCGGCGCGGCGGGGCGGCCTCGTGCCATAGCTTCAACGGGGCTTCGCTGATGGCGTAGTGCAGCCGCACAAAGTCGCCGTAGAGCAAGTCGCGCGGGTCGACGGGCGTGGTGGCCAGGATGACGTGCTGGCCAAAGGCCGCCGTGGCGTAGCCCGCGCCGGCCACCCCCAGCACGTAGAGCACCTGGGCCGCCACCAGCAGGCGCAGCAGCGGCCGGCGACGGGCCGGGGCCGAAAACCAGGTGAGGAGGTCGGTCATTTGCTTAGTTGTGAAGCTGTTTAAGGATTCAATAAAACGTCATGCTGAGCGGAGCCGAAGCATCTCTACCGCGCAAGTAAATTATTGCGGCAGAGATGCTTCGGCTCCGCTCAGCATGACGTTTCAGGGCCATCGCTGGGGGCCGATTGTGGGGTTTCTGCCTTGGGCGCGGCGGCCAGCACCTGGGCGTTGCGGCGGCGCAGGTACCAGCTCAGGCTCAGCAGCAACACGCCGCCCAGCAGGAAAAACAGCGACTTATCGAGGAAAGCCCAGGTGAGCTTGAAGTAGGCCACCATAGTAGCCACCACGAACAGCACCGCGCCAATGGTAAGCTGCTCGGCATCTTCGGTGCGGTGGGCGCGCACCAGCACCGAGCCGGCGTGGGCGTACAGCACCACCAGCGTGGCCACGGCCAGCGGCAGCCCGCCCGGCAGGAAAAACCCCGGCAACAGCAGCAGCCAGTCGGGCAGGGTGTCGAGGCGGCCCCGCGCCGTTTTGCCGGCCACCGACACCGCCAGCACCGCCCCCAGCGCCGCCAGGTAGGGCAGCAGCGGCGGGCGCAGCACATGGGCGTAGGCATCGGTTTCGCCAAAGGTGGCCAGCCCGAACATGAACAGGTACGCCGCCACCAGCGACGGCCCTTGCAAGGCCCGGCTGCCAACCCGGCTCGGCTGCCAGTCGCCAGCCGCGTAAATGCCCATGGCGGGCACAAAAAACCAGGTAATTTTGGCGTGGAGCACCACAATCAGCAGGCCCGCCTGCCACAGCAGGCCGGTGGCCAGCACGGTGCTGCTCACCACTTCGGGCCGCCGCCACCAGTAGTAGCCCAGGCCAGCGGCCACCAACGCCGCCGTGGCGTAGCTAAAGCTGCCCAGCGCCTCCACGCAATAGGTTTGCACGGCCGCCCCAATCAGCACCGTGAGCAGCACCAGCAAGCGGGAGCCGTACACGTAGCTAAGCGCCGTGCCGGCTACCACCCAGGCCAGCAGGCCGCTGGCATCGTAGCCCACCAGCTGGTAGAGCTGGCTGGTGAGGATGATGCTGGCCCCGAACAGCAGCAGTCCCAGCCCGATGAGGCCGTGGCCCAAATCGGGGTTGCCGCGCCGCAGGAAGTAGGCCCCGGCCGCGTAGGAGGCCACCAGGCTGCCCAACAGCAGTGCCAGCCGCAGGGTTGCGGGCAGGCCCTGCCAGTTGGCCGCCACCAGGCTCAGGCCGCTCAGGCCCACCAGCACGCTGCCCAGCAGCGGCAGCAGCCGCAATGCCTGGGCTTCGGGCGGGTAGCGGGCCAGCAGCTGCTGCCGCTGCGCCTCGCTGATGAGGCCATCGGTGACCCAGGCGGGGCTTTCAGTGTCGAGAAATTTGCGACTCACTGGGATAATGAAGTGGGGAGAGGGGACAGGTTACAAAAGAACAACGGAACCACGATGCAGCGCGAGCGGAGGTGCCGTTGCCCAGTGCGACCAGCCAGACTCAATTTCACTTTCACGTGCTTCATCCGATTTTTCACGGGGTTCGCTGATTTCTGCTGGGCTTTCGGGGAAAGCAGCCCCTGTTTTGGGCGTTTTCCAACCCTTCTTTATCGAAAGTCATGAAACTGCCGTGCCCGCTATTGTTGATTTTTCTGGGCGTACTAGCGCCCTGGTGCCCTAGCCAGGCCCAAGCCACCGGCCCGGCTACTGGCCCGATTACTGGCCCGGTTACCGGCCAGCTGCTCGACGAACAGCGCCAGCCGCTGCCGTTTGCCACGGTGCTGCTGCGCTCGGTAGGCGACACCACCAAGGTGCGGGGCGAGGTAGCGAAAGCCGACGGCCGCTACGCTTTTGCCACGGTGCCGGCGGGGCAATACCGCGTTACAGTGCTCATGCTGGGCTACCGGCCGCACCGCTCGGCCCCGTTTGCGGTGGCCGCGGCCGGGGTGCAGCTGCCCCCGATTCAGCTGGCCCCGGCGGCCCGGCAGTTGAAGGGCGTGGAAGTGGTGGGCCAGAAGCCGCTGCTGGAAATGCAGCCGGGCAAAATGGTGCTCAACGTGGCCGACAGCCCCATCGCCGCCGGGGCCACAGCCATCGAACTATTGCAGCAGGTGCCGGGACTGGTGGTGATGAGTGACCGCATCAGCCTGGCCGGGCGCGAGGGCGTGACCATTTTGCTGGACGGCCGCCCCACCCAATACACCGACGTGGTGAGCGTACTAAAAGACTTCCCCGGCGGCAACATCGAGCGGATTGAGGTACTCACCCGCCCCGGTGCCGCCTACGACGCGGCCGGCAGCGCGGGCATCATCAACATCATCCTCAAGAAAACCGCCGACCTGGGCACCAACGGCAGCGCCACGCTCACGGCCGGCTACGGCCGGTTTGGCAAAGGCGGCGCGGCCCTCGACCTCAACCACCGGACGCGGGCGGGACTGAACCTGTTCGGCAACTACGGCTACAACCACCGCCAAACCTTCGAGGAGCTGAACACCGACCGCGTGGTGGGCGAAGGTGCCCGCACCGTGGCCTACGCCCAGCGTAGCTACCAGCCGCGCACCTCGGACGTGCATACCCTGCGGGCCGGGGCCGATATGGCCCTGACCCGCCGGCAAACGCTGGGTGCGCTGCTCACCGGCTACACCGCCCGCACCGATGTGGCGGCCGAAAACAGCATCGATGTGCGCACTGATGGCCGGCTGCTGCAAAACACCACCCGCAACACCATGCAGCGGCGCACCGATACCTACGCCGGCAACCTGAACTACCGGCTGGCGCTGGACTCGGCCGGACGCGAGCTGCTGCTCGATGCCAATTATTCGGACTACCGCTCGGGTAATGATAGCCGCCTGGCTAACGTCGCGGACGGAGCCCCGGCGAAGCAGCTGCGTTTCGACCAGCAAACCGCCATTCAGCTGCGCTCGGCCAAGGCCGATTACCACCACCCACTCGGCACCGCCAAGCTGGAGATGGGGGCGAAAATCAGCGCCGCCGCCATCGACAGCCGCCTCGATTTTGGTCGCCTCGCGCTGGGCGAGTGGCTGCCCGAGCCCGGCCGCTCCGACCATTTCCGGTACGACGAGCAAATTTCGGCCGGGTACCTGAGCCTCGACAAGCAGTGGGGCGGCGTGCGGGTGCAGGCCGGCCTGCGGGGCGAGCACACCCATTCGGCGGCTACTTCCGTGGCCCTGGGCCGCGCCGTGAACCGCGACTATTTCCAGCTGTTCCCCAGCGTATCGGTGGACCAGGACCTGACCAAAAAGCTGGGCCTGAGCCTGGGCTACGGGCGGCGCATCGACCGGCCCAGCTACCAGGATTTGAACCCTAGCATCGTGTACCTCGACCCCTACAGCCAGCAGCGCGGCAACCCGTTCCTCAAGCCCGAGCTTACCCACGCCTACAGCGCGGCCCTCACTTACCAGAAACAGCCCGTGCTGCTGCTGGCCTACGACCGCACCACCGACGCCATCAGCCTGGCCACGGCCCAGCAGGACAGCGTGGTGTACTCGACCACCACCAACCTGGGCCGCCTCGACCACTACAGCGCAACTCTCAATTTCCCAGTGAGCCTGGGCAAGCGCGTGAGCGGGTACGGCGGCACCAACGTATTCTACAACCGCTACCAGGGCCCGTACCTGAGCGGCGACTACCGCGCCGGCAAGCTGTCGGCCATTGTGTACCTGCAAAGCACCGTGCGCCTGCCGCAGGGCGTGCGCCTGGAGGTTTCGGGCTTCCTGCACAGCGGCGGCCTCAACGGACTGATTGCTTTCCAAGCCTTCGGCTCGGCCACGCTGGGCCTGCAAAAAGCCTTTTGGAAGGACCAGCTGCAAGTGCGCCTCGTGGCTTCCGACGTGCTGTTTACTAACAAGCAGCGCGGCACGGTGCGCTACCAGGACCTGGACGTTCGGTTCTTCACCCAAAACGAGTCGCGGCAGCTGCGGCTGAGCCTGAGCTACAAATTCGGCAACCAACAACTGGCCGCCGCCCGCAAGCACGCCACCGGCCTCGACGACGAGCGCGGCCGCGTGAAAACGGACAAGGAATGAGCAGCCAGGCGCGCAGGTTGCCTTCGCTATTTCTTGTATTGAATTGCAATTATGGCGGTGGTATAAAATGAGGTGGTGCGGTTATTTCAACAAATTATACTAAGCAGAAAAGCCTCGTTTGCGATGCGCTAGCGGTGTTTTCAACCAATTT
>JAYULN010000064.1:0-2658 GCA_043763525.1 Hymenobacter sp. | reverse complement strand
CTACTGTGGATGCCGGCCCGCTGCTGCTGGCCTGGCTCTACGCCTCGGGGGCCGATGCCGTAGCCGGTCGCCTCTCGCTTGCGCCCCTGCTGCTGGTGGGGCCCGGCAACGACCCCAACGAGCCCCTGCACCCCCTCGACCTTAACGAATCGGCGGTGCTCCGCTTGTTTGGAGCGCGGGGCAATGAGATTCGCACCTTCGCGACCACCCAACACCTGCGCTACGACCAGCCCACCGAAGTGGCCCGCATGATTGACCACTACAACCAGGTGGCGGTAGTGAAGTAGAGCCTAATGGCAACCCAAAACGTCATGCTGAGCGCAGCGAAGCATCTCTACCGCAATAGCAACTAATTACTGCTTCGATAAAGATGCTTCGGCAAGCGGACGCAAGATGAAGCATGACGTTCTTTTTTCGTCCTCTTCCTAGTCCATCATATCCGCCGAGCGGGGTGGGTCGGGCACGAAGCCGGGGTTCCAGCTCATCGGGTAGCGGCCGTCGACATATTGGAGGGCCGTTTCGGTGAGGTAGAGCGGACGGAAGGTGTCGACCATCACGGCCAGCTCGTGGGTTTCGGTTTTGCCGATGCTGGCTTCCACGGTGCCGGGGTGCGGGCCGTGCGGCAGTCCCGTGGGGTGCCAGGTGAAGGAAGCCAAATCGACCCCTTTGCGCGACATGAAATTGCCGGCCACGTAATACAGCACCTCATCCGAATCGACGTTGGCGTGGTTGTAGGGGGCCGGAATGGCGAGCGGGTGATAGTCGAACAGGCGCGGCACGAACGAGCAGATGACGAAGTTGTGCCCCTCAAACGTCTGATGCACGGGCGGGGGCTGGTGCAGGCGGCCGGTTATCGGCTCAAAATCGTGAATGCTAAAGGCGTAGGGATAGAAGTACCCGTCCCAGCCCACCACGTCGAATGGCGAGTGCGCGTAGGTCAGCTCGTGTAGCAGGCCCTCTTTTTTGACGTGGACCACGTAGTCGCCCTCCGGAAATTCGTCGGTAATCAGCTCGCTCGGCGGGCGCATGTCGCGCTCGCAGTAGGGCGAATGCTCCAGCAGCTGGCCGAAGTGGTTGCGGTAGCGCCGCACCGTTTCCACGGGGCTGAACGACTCCACAATCATCAGCCGCACCGGGCCTTCCTCAAAATGCAACTGGTGAATGACCGTGCGCGGCACCACCACGTAGTCGCCGGGTTCGAAGGCCACTTTGCCCATCTGGCTCCACAACTCGCCCCGGCCTTCGTGTACGAAAATCACCTCGTCGGCCTGGGCATTTTTGTAGTAGTACTCCATCCGCTTTTCCGTGGGATTGCAGATGCTCATGGTAACGTCGGCGTTACCGATGAGCGTTTGGCGGGCGGCCAGGTAGTCGCCGCCGGTGCTGGTTTGGGCCAGCGTGCGCAGGTGCTCGGGCTGGAGCGGCCGGTCTTTCAGCAGCTTGGGGGCGTAGGGCCGGGGCGTGCCCACGTGCTTAATCTGAGTGGGCGGATGCACGTGGTAGAGCAACGACGACACGCCATGGAAGCCCAGCGTGCCCACCAATTGTTCCGAATACAACGAGCCGTCGGGCTGGCGAAACTGGGTGTGCCGCTTGCGCGGAATCTGGCCGAGGCGGTGGTAATGAGCCATAATGCGAGGGGTGGGATTAGGGCCGTGAAGGTACGGCTGCGCCTGTCATTGCGCAGAATGTCGTGCCTCCTCGCAATGACAAGCGGTTTCATTTGCCCAGCAGGGCCAGCTGGGCCACGCTGTCGCTGGCGGCGTGCAGGGCGCGCTGCAGCTCGGGGTCCTGCTCGCGCAGTACCGTGTAGTAGGGCACCGTGCCGTAGGCGCTGCGGGCAATGTAGGCCTTGAGCAGGTTGCGTAGCAGCGGAGCACAGCGGCGGGCGGCGGCCAGGTCGGTGCGCACGCCGTCCTGCGCGGCCTGGGCGGCCAGGCTCCCCAGCTGGGCATCGCTGATGCGGAAGGTGGCGTTGAACTGCTCAAACCGCAGGCCTTCGAGCTCGGCTTTGTGGGCCTGGTAGAAGTTGAGGGCGAAAGCGCGGGCCACGCCGTGGCTCATCAGCCGGGTGAAGTAGGCCGAGTGGGCCACCGTGTCGCGGGGCACAAACACGTCGGGCATGATGCCGCCGCCGCCGTACACGGTGCGCCCGTGGTCGGTGCGGAAGCGCAGCTCTTTGGCAAAATGCACGCTATCGGCCGATTGCAGCTCGCCGTGGGCGGCCCGGTTGGCCACGTCGGCGCTGTACTCGGCGTAGTTGGCCCCGTAGGGCTTTTGGATGGAGCGGCCGGCGGGCGTGTAGTAGCGGGCAATGGTGAGGCGCAGCTCGCCGCCGTCGCTGAGGGAAATGGGCTGCTGCACGAGGCCTTTGCCAAACGTGCGGCGGCCTACCAGAATGGCGCGGTCATGGTCTTGCAAGGCCCCGGCCACCACTTCGGCGGCCGAGGCGCTGCCTTCGTCCACGAGCACTACCAGGGCCCCTTCCTCAAACTCGCCGGCCACACGGGCGTAAGTCTGCGAGTCGTACTGCTCGCCCTTGCCGTCGGTGTACACGATTTTGCGCGAGCCGGCGATGAACTCATCGGCCAGGCGGGTGGCGCGGTCGAGGTAGCCGCCGGGGTTGCCCCGCAAATCGAGCACGAGGCGGGTGAGGCC
>JAYULN010000063.1:0-2659 GCA_043763525.1 Hymenobacter sp. | reverse complement strand
AACGGCCTGGAGGTGTTCAAAAAATCGAAAAGCGGCTGTTACTAAAGTGCCTCCAGAGGCTGGAAACACAGTTTAATATTTTGGTGCGGTTGCCCTGACTCCTAAGTAGGTCGGAGTAATTAGTTTGCATTATAGCTTTTCTTTGCGGGATGAGCCGTGTGAACACACCGATTTTGGATGAATTAGCCCGTGCGGCGCTGGAACAGTTGCACAAAACGAGTCCGAGTCACGCACTTCGGCTACGGTGCCAACTCGTGCTACTCAAGGCGATGGGGCGCACTTCGCACGATGTGGGGCAGGTCGTCGGGCTATGTCATGTGAGTGTAAACAGTTGGACCAGACGCTACCGGCAAGAAGGGATTGAGGGCTTGAAAACCAAGCTTGGACGCGGCCGAAAGCCGCTGCTGAACCTCGCCCAGGACGAAGCCAGCGTCCGCGCCGCCGTGCAAGCCAACCGCCAGCGTATCACCCTGGCCAAGGCCGAGTGGGAAGCGCAGCGGGCCAGCGGCAGCCCGGCCGTGGGCCGCGACACATTCCGCGCTTTTTAAAAAGCCTTGGTGGCCGATACAAACGCATCCGCCGCCGGGTAAAAGGCCGGCCCGACCCGGTGTGCTATGCCGCCCAGCACGAACGCCTGCGTGAACTCGAAGGGCTCTCCCGCGCCGGCCACGTGCGGTTGCTCTACGGCGACGAGTCCCACGTGTGCAGCGAAGGCTACGTGCCCTACGGCTGGCAATTTCCGGGCGAAGACGTGTTTGTGATGGCCCAGAAAGGGTTTCGCCTCAACTGTTGGGGACTCTTTGGCCGCGACAACCAGGGCTGGGCCACAACGACGGGCAGCATGACGGCGGCCTTTATCGTCGAACAACTCGACCGCTTGTCGCTGGACTTGCGTGGCCCGACCGTGATGGTGCTCGACAATGCCAGCATTCACACCGCCGCCTGCGTGCAGCAACGGCGAGCCATTTGGGAAGCACGGGACCTGTACCTGTTTTTTCTGCCACCCTATTCGCCCCACCTCAACCTCGCCGAAACCGTCTGGCGGCATCTGGAAGGGGGCTGGCTCCGTCCCGAAGACTATACCCAACCCGACGACCTGGCCTATGCCACCAACCGTTGCCTGGCGAACTTCGGCACAGAACTCCGCATTCACTTCAGCCCTTTTAGTGAAAACTAATTCCTCCGACCTACTTATAATCATGCCAATGCCATGGCCAGTCTGTACTTCGCCATACAAGACGACAATTACCCTTGCTCAACCTAACTCAGGCCATAAGGCTACCAAACCCACCGCTTCAAGCCAGCGAGAATGCCTACAGGGATTCCGGATAAATTGGTATTGCTCCAGATTTTCTGGAGCCCCGTGCAACTGGCTACAGACTGGACAGGGAGGAGCCTGGCTTTTGTTTTATCAAGTCACTTATACCCTCATTTGACTGAACAACTCAGGCGGTAGAGTGAGTCAGCCAAAAGGTGGAGCAAATCCAGCGGAATCAGTTCAGAAAACTTGTTCAGCAATTTAAGTACAACAAAGGCTAGCCACGCGTTAAGAAACTTGTACACCCAAGGTTGTGCGGATCGCACGTCGTCTAACTTCAAGCGAAGCGGGTAATTCGACCAGCACCCAAGCGGTGGGTGTGTAGCCGATATGGATTAGCTTATCGCCCCGGCGAGCTAAGCACTTTAAACTAGGCTTGGATTTTCCCCCTGCAACACCCTACCGTCGCCGCCCATCTTTAAAGCACCCGCACGCAACACTCTGCTTGCACACCGGGCAATGAACCAGCGCCGCACTGTAGCAGGCTAGCCGCCGGAGCGCCTTGGGAGCCACTTCCGGGTTGAGCCAATAACTAACCGTGAGCCCCTGCGCTTCGGCACTCAGCAGCCCACTTTTGCGCAGGGCCACCAAGTGCTGGGACACGGTCGTGCGCGCCAGGGGCAGGGCGGCCGTAATCTCACCCGACAGTCGGCGCCGACGGTCCGCCATCAGGTGCAAGATGGCCAGGCGTGCTGGGTGAGCCATGGCCGCCGCCACATGGGCAATTTCTTGGTCGTAAGCGGGGAAGGCAGCCGATTTTGCAGAAGCCATAATCAGGGAAAATTGGTCTGACCTGAATATACGGCAAGACTTGACGTTAATTTGCGTCAAAGCAAAAAACGACTAAGTCAAGAGGAGGGATTTTACAATTTTCTACCCTGTTCTACCTTCTTGTTTCGACAGCACCCGCAAAATCCACAAGCTCCCGCAGTGGCATCTGCAGCGCCCGGGCTAGTGAGGCGAGCACGTCCAGCGACGCCACCTGCGTGCCGGCCTCCATGCGCTGCACAGTGGGCCAGCTGATTTCTGCCTCATCAGCCAATGCTTGCTGGCTGAGACCCCGGGCCTTGCGCAGGGCCCGCAAGTGCACACCAAAAGCATAGATAACGGCCGGGTTTTTCACTGCCCCGAAGGACCGGCCAGTAACCAATTTTTAACTTATCGTATCCGATATAATTGGGGCATGAGAATGTATATTTGTGGAAGAACAAAACGGCGCTATTTCTTTCCGAAATTACATTGTTGCAATGAAGCTGTTTAGAAAGTCGGGCAAAATAAAAGGACTTCCAAAAAAAGCCGAAATTTGAGGTGTGTCACTCATTTTTTCGTCTTTTAATGGAA
>JAYULN010000062.1:0-2661 GCA_043763525.1 Hymenobacter sp. | reverse complement strand
AGAACGTCATCCTGAGTGCCCGCAACCTGCAGAAAGTGACCGTGTCGACGCCTATCGGCCTCAACACCCACGACCTGCTGAACACGGACACGCTGCTGATTTCGGAAGACGGCATGGCTTCATTGGTTCAACTCTATAGCACCGCCGAATAATGAGCACGCTGAAACGCCCCATCGTAACCGAAAAGGCCACCGGCCTCAACGAGAAAGGTCGCTACACTTTTGAAGTGGAGCGCACTGCCAACAAAGTGCAAATCAAGAAGGACATCGAAACGCTGTACGGCGTAACGATTACCGACATCAACACGATGCGCACCATTGGCAAAATGAAGTCGAAAGGCACCAAAGGCGGCCAGGTTTCCGGTCGTCGTGCCCACGGCAAAAAAGCCATTGTAACCGTTAAAGAAGGCGACGTAATCGACTTCTATAGCAACCTTTAGGCTTCGCCTCAATTCTTCCGCCGCAAAAGCACAACTAGCTAGTAATGGCACTTAAAAAACTCAGACCAACAACCCCAGGGCAACGCTTCCGCGTTGCGCCGGCGTTCGACGAGATTACCTCGTCGACCCCGGAGAAGTCGCTGATGACTTCCCTCCCCAAATCGGGTGGCCGGAACTCTTCCGGTAAAATGTCCAACCGCTACATCGGCGGTGGTCATAAAACCCAGTACCGTATCGTGGACTTCAAGCGTGACAAGGCCGGTGTGCCCGCCACGGTGAAGACCATCGAGTACGACCCTAACCGTACCGCCCGCATCGCCCTGCTCAGCTATGCTGACGGCGAGAAGCGCTACATCATCGCGCCCGCCGGCATGCAGGTTGGCACGACGGTCGTATCGGGCACGGGCGTAGCTCCCGAAGTTGGCAATACCTTGCCGCTCCGCGAGATTCCCCTCGGTACCATCCTCCACAACATTGAGCTGCAGCCCGGCCAGGGCGCGGCCATGGCTCGCTCGGCCGGCACCTACGCCCAAATCGTAGCCCGCGAAGAGAAGTACGCCACGTTGAAATTGCCTTCCGGCGAGATGCGCATGGTACTCGTTACCTGCATGGCTACCGTTGGTACCGTATCGAACGGCGACCACATGAACACCCGGATGGGTAAGGCTGGCCGTAACCGGTGGGCTGGTCGTCGTCCCCGCGTTCGTGGTGTGGCTATGAACCCTGTCGACCACCCGATGGGTGGTGGTGAAGGCAAATCGTCGGGTGGTCACCCGCGTAGCCGTAACGGCATTTTGGCTAAGGGCCAGAAGACCCGTAACAAGAACAAGTATTCGGAGAACCTGATTGTGAGCCGCAAAGGCAAGAAGTAATATATGGCACGTTCACTCAAAAAAGGGCCGTACATTGACTTCCGGCTGGAAAAGAAAGTCACGGCACTCGAAACGGCGGGTAAGAAATCGGTGGTGAAGACTTGGTCGCGCCGCTCGATGATTTCCCCGGATTTCGTTGGCCACACATTCGCTGTTCACAACGGCAATAAGTTCATCCCGGTGTATGTGACCGAGAACATGGTAGGACACAAGTTGGGCGAATTTGCCCCGACGCGTAACTTCCGTGGTCACGTCGCCAAAAAAGATAAAGGCAAGCGCTAAGATGGAAGCAGTAGCAAAACTCCGCAATGTGCCGACCTCGCCTCGTAAGATGCGACTGGTGGCCGACCTCGTGCGCGGCAAGAAAGTGACCCAGGCCCTCGGCCTGTTGCGCTTCGAAGCCAATATCGGCGCCGAGAAGATTGAGAAACTGCTCCTGTCGGCCTTGGCCAACTGGCAGCAGCACAACGAAGAAGAGCGGATTGAGGACGCAAACCTCTACATCAGCGAAATCTTCGTGGACGAAGGACGCCAGCTGAAGCGCCTGCGCCCCGCCCCCCAGGGTCGTGGTCACCGCATCCGCAAGCGCAGCAACCACGTGACGTTGAAAATCGACACGAAGGTGGAGAAGGTGAAAGCCACCACCGAGCACGCCAAGCAGGTGGGCACTACCGAAAAACCTAAGGCCGACGCCAATTCCTAATTTAATATGGGACAGAAAGTAAATCCGGTTGGCTTCCGCTTGGGAGTTATCAAAGGCTGGGACTCCAACTGGTACGGCGGCAAGGACTTCGCCGAGAAATTGGTGGAGGACGAGAAAATCCGCAAGTACATCAACGCTCGCATTCAGAAAGGTGGCATTAGCCGCATTGTGATTGAGCGCACCCTGAAGCGCATCACCATCACCATCAACACGGCGCGTCCGGGTGTGGTAATCGGTAAAGGCGGCCAGGAGGTTGACAAGATTAAGGACGAGCTGAAGCAAATCACCAGCAAAGACGTTCAAATCAACATCTTCGAAATCAAGCGTCCGGAGTTGGATGCCAAGCTGGTAGGCGAAAGCATCGCCCAGCAGCTGGCCGCTCGTATCTCCTTCCGTCGCGCCATGAAAATGTCGATTCAGGCAGCAATGCGTGTTGGTGCCGAAGGCATCAAGATTCAGTGCGGTGGCCGTCTCGGCGGTGCGGAGATTGCCCGTTCGGAGCAGTACAAAGAAGGTCGTACGCCGCTGCACACGCTGCGCGCTGATATCGACTACGCTTTGTCGGAAGCTCAGACCGTGTATGGCAAAATCGGCATCAAGGTGTGGGTAATGCGCGGTGAGGTGTTCGGCAAGCCCGACCTCTCGCC
>JAYULN010000061.1:0-2661 GCA_043763525.1 Hymenobacter sp. | reverse complement strand
AAGACGAAGGCTCGGGCGTGGACCGCGACTACGCGTTTCAGTACAGCTACGGCGTGGGCGAAACCATTACCCTGCTGATTCCCAACTTCTATGGCGGGGCCAGCTCCATGCCGCTCGGGCCGGACTCGAACCTGGCCAAAGCCGGCCTGCCCGCCGAATACCTCAACGGAATGCCCACCTACTGGGGGCAGCAGAGCTACACGGCCGGCCCGGTATACATGGGCGCGGTGGTGTGCTTCCTGTTCATTCTGGGCCTGTTTGTGGTGGAGAAACGCACGCGCTACTGGCTGCTGGCCGGCACGGTGCTGAGCATTCTGCTGGCCTGGGGTAAGAACTTTGAAACCTTCAACTACTTGGTTTTCGACCTGCTGCCGGGCTACAACAAGTTCCGGGCCGTGAGCATGGCGCTGGTTATCGCGCAGTTGGCCATGCCTATTCTGGGCGCGCTGGCACTGAGCCGCGTGCTACGGCCGCGCTCCGCCCCGCAGCCCTTAGTGCCAGCCGACCCCCAGCTGCACCCCGCGCTGGCCAAAGCCGCCAAAGCGGCCGGCGGCAACACTGCTACGGTAATTTCGGCCGAGGCTTCGGCGCTGCTGCCCAAGGTGTTGTACGCCGGGGGCATTGCCACGGGCTTGTGCGTGCTGGCGTATTTGGCCAGCTTCAGCTTCGATTTCTCGGCTCCCATTGATGGCGAGCTGACCAAGCAGGGCTTTACGCCGCAGCTGCTGGGGGCCTTGCGCGCCGACCGCGCCGACTTACTGCGCAACGACGTGTGGCGCGGGCTGCTCTTCATTGGCGCGGCGTTGGGCGTGCTGTATTTCTACCTCAAGGGTCGCCTGGCGGTGCTGCCGGCTGCCGCCATTATGGTGGCGCTGGTGCTGGTCGATTTGTGGGGCGTGGACAAACGCTACCTCGGCAACGACAAGTTCCAGAGCGAAACCATTGCTGCCAGCTTCCAGCCCACGGCGGCCGACCAAATGATTTTGCAGGATAAGGACTTGAGCTACCGCGTGCTCAACGTGCAGAACCCCTTCAACGAAGCCCAGACGTCGTACTTCCACAAGAGCATCGGCGGCTACCACGGGGCCAAGCTGCGCCGCTACCAGGACCTCATCGAGCGCCAGATTTCGGCCAACAACCAGCAGGTGCTCAACATGCTGAACATGCGCTACCTCATCACCGGCGATGCCAAGCAGCCGGTGCAGCGCAACCCCGGGGCCCTCGGCAACGCCTGGTTTGTGAACGATGTGAAGCCTGTGAAGAGCGCCGACGAGGAAATGGCTGCCCTCAACACCCTCAGCCCTGCCACCGAGGCGGTGGTCGATATCAGCAAATTCCCGCAGCAAAAAGCCGCGACCTACGACATTGTCGGTTCCACCATCGCCCTCACCGGCTACGGCCCCGACGAGCTGAAGTATCGCTACAACGCTACCCACGACGGTCTGGTGGTGTTTTCGGAAATCTACTATGCCGATGGCTGGCAGGCGTTTATCGACGGCAAGCCGGTGCCGCACCTGCGCGCCGACTATGTGCTGCGCGCCCTGCAAGTGCCCGCCGGCGCGCACACCATCGACTTCAAATTTGAGCCCAAGGCGTATGCCGTGGGCAATGGCGTGTCGCTGGCCGCCAGCATCGCGCTGCTGTTGGCGTTGGTGGGCGCGGGCGTGTATGTAGCGCGCCGCAAGCGGGAGGAGCCGGTGCTGGCGTAACCTGACCCCCTGACCCCCTCTCCAAAAAAGAGGGGGCACCGGACAAGAATTGAGTTAAAAGTTAAAAGGGAAGAGCTAGAAGTCAGGCCTGCTATTACTTAGGATTAACTCTTCACTCTTTTTAAAGCAAAGCCGGTGCCCCTTCTTTTTTGGAGAGGGGGTCAGGGGGTGAGATTGTTCCCGCGCAAAACCACAAGCAATGCCCCAACCCCCGCTCCTCCAGGAACTCTCCGAGCCGGTAGCCGCCGCGTACGGCGTACGCCTGCTGCTGTGGCGCGACGACCTGGCCCACCCCGACCTGCCCGGCAACAAGGCCCGTAAGCTGAAGTACAACCTGGCAGCGGCGCGGCGGCAGGGGCAGCACACGCTGCTCACGTTTGGCGGGGCCTACTCGAACCACCTGGCCGCGGTGGCCACGGCGGGCCGGCTGTTTGGCTTCAAAACCATAGGGCTGGTGCGGGGCGATGCGCCGCTGGCGGATGCCCCGCTCAACCCCACGCTGGCCCAGGCGGCGGCCGATGGCATGGCCCTGCACTACCTCGACCGCAGCGCTTACCGCCAGCGCGCCGAGCCGGAATTCGTTGCGGAACAGCTGGCGCGTCTCGGGCCGGCTTATGTGCTGCCCGAGGGCGGCACCAACGCCCTGGCGCTGCCCGGCTGCGCCGAGCTGGTGGCCGAAATCCGGCAGCAAACCGACTTCGACTCGTTGGCTGTGGCCGTGGGCACGGGCGGTACGCTGGCCGGGCTGCTCACCGGCCTGGCGGGCCGGCAGGAGGCCATTGGGGTAGCGGCGCTGAAAAACGGCGGGTTTTTGAAAGTCGAAATTGATGCGCTAACCCAGCAAGCGGGAGCGGGCACGTTCACCAACTATTCGCTGCAAACCGACTACCATTTTGGGGGCTACGCGAAGTACTCGGCCGATTTGCTGGCATTCATTGAGCAGTTTCGGGGG
>JAYULN010000060.1:0-6572 GCA_043763525.1 Hymenobacter sp. | reverse complement strand
CCAGCTTATCCAACGCCTGCTGAATGCCCTGCCAGGCTTCAATTTCGCGCGGCAGCTGCAACCGGGCCTGGGCCTGACGCAGGGCGGCCAAGTCGGCGGGCTGGGCCTCGGGGTAGAGCTTGGGGTCGGCGAGGGCTTCGGCGGCGGTGCCAAGCTGGGCCACGTCGCCCCCGGCCAGGCCCTGGCGCATGGCGGCGGCAAAGTCGGCCTGCCGGGCCGCCGGGAAATCAGCCTCGCGGCGCATGGTTAGCAGGGCGGCCAGGGCGTAACCAGCCACCACCGGCGACTGGCCCGCCTTAAATGCCTCGGCCCGCACGAAGTCGAACGCGGCCGGGTCTTCGCTCAGCGCTTCCAGCAAAAAGCCCTTTTCGTAGACCGTGGGCACGGCCGGGTAGCGCTTCTCAATGGTTTCGACCAGGCGGGGACGGGCGGCCGGGCTGGCGTGGCGCACGGCCGCCCGCAACAGCGCCGCCCGCATGCGGGGCGAGGCCTGCTTGTTGCCATCGGCCAGCGCGGCCAGCAACGGCCCCGACTCGCCTTTGGCGTGCGCCAGCAGCCACTCGGCCGCCGTGAGGGCCACGGCGGCGCGGTCGTGCCGCAGGGCATAAAATACGGCGGTGCGGCTGGCCGCGTAGTTGCCGAGGCCGAAAGGCAAGGCCCGAAGAGCACCGAGTCGCACCCGATAATCGGGGTCTTTGACGACCAGGCGGGCCAGTACCGCCGCCGGGCCAGCCGGGACTGGGTTGGCTGCTGGCGCAACTGCTGTTTCGGTGGCCGCCGCTACGGGAGCGGTGGTTGCGACCAACGCAGCCGGCGTAACCGGAACGATAGCGGCAATTCTTCCCAACGTAGCAACGGCGGCGGCCCGCACCGGGTACGACCGGTCTTTCACTGCCACGCGCAGTAGCGTGGCTTCGGCCAGGCGGGCGAGGTCGGCATCGAACCCGCGGGTGCGCGAGAGCCCGACCACCGCCGCCAACCGGGCCTGCGCCGACAGTTTGGGGATGTTCAGCACCAGCACCGTGCGTCGGATGCTCTCGGGCGAGGTGAGGCCGCGCAGGGCGGCACGGCTCAGTCCCCAGGCCAGGGCGGCGGCGCGGGCGGTATCGGTCAGGGTTTCGACGCGCCAGAGCTCGGGCAGGCTGCGGCGCGTCACGCTGCGGCCCAGGGCCTCATGCACATAGCGGCGCACCTGGCCGTCTTTTTCTTCCAGCACGCGCACGCGCAGGGTGTCCACGGCGGTGCTGTCGCCGGTTTGGCCCAGGGCGTAGGCGGCGGCGCGGCGCACGCTGGGCTCGGCATCGCGCAGCAACGGCAGCAGGCCGGGCACGGCCGCCGGGGCCTGCACCGAGGCCAGCGCCAGGGCTGCCTCGCGGCGATAGGTTGGGCTGGAATTAGTAAGGAAAGGTAGCAGGGCGGCGGTATTGCGCTCGTCCTGCGCCGTGCCAATCTGGCGAATGGTTGCGTCGTGGTACTTATTGGCCAGGTCGGCGCTGGGGCGCGGGGTGCGGGCGCAAGCGGCCAGCAACAGCAGCACCGGCCAGAAACGAAGGGAGCGAATGGGCATAAAATGATTGTAAGTAGTCGAACATAAGTATTCGGTAGTAAGACCCAATGTTAAATTTTGATTGACAGCACTTTGATGTCTGACTACTGACTACTTAATACCGGCTACCTACTTAGCGGAAACTTGAGCGCGTTATACGCGCCAGTCCGGTCCGACGGCGGAGCCGGCCGACCGGTTGTCGTAGAACGGAATCGTGGCTACGTCCTCGTTCCAACGGCGTGGACGATAACCGGTCGGACGGCTCTGCCGTCGGACCGGAACCTGATGGCATAAGGGGCGCAAGCTAAAGCATGCGCTATTCTCCGCCCCACGAATCGGCCTGGGGCACGACGGCGGCGGGCAGATATTCCGCGCCAATTTTCTTCAACGTCCGGTCGAGGTCAGCAAACAGCACCTCATTCCCCTGCTGCCGGTAGCTGGCCAGCTTTTTTTCAAACCCCGCCAGCTCGTACAGAAACGCCCGCAGATTGTCGGCCGTGATGGCCGCAAAGTGCCGGCCGTAGCCCATTTGCTCAATTTCGGCCGCGTTCAGCCACTGCTCGAACTGCGCCGGAATGGGAATGGCGCACACCGGCTTGTGCAAAAACACGGCCTCCGAAATCAATGAAAAGCCGCCATTGGTGACCACCGCCCGGCAGCTTGCCAGGTCGGCGATGAACCCGGCTTCGGAGAAGGCACGCAGCTGCACGTTGCCGTGGTCTTCCTCCTTGTTGAAGCCGTAGACGCGGAACTGCTGGTCGGGCAGCTGTTGCAACAACGGCACCAGATTCTGCTGCGTGGTGGCCGACTGGTACACCAGCACGTGGCCGCCGGCGGTGGGTTTGGCCGCCAGAATTTCGGGTCGGATGATGGGCGGCACCAACGTGGTATCGTCCTTGGCCAGGGGCAGGTCGAAAAACGTGGTGACGAAATATTGCCGGCTGCGCGGCAGCTTGGCCCGCACAATGCTTTTGGCCAGATTATAATTACCCCGCTCCGATTTCGGCACCACCACATTTAATTTCGCCCGGCTGATAATCTGCATGTTATCAATGCTAATAATTGGCAGCCGCCGCATCTTCGCAAATAAATAACTGAAGGATTCAAAATCGGAAATAATTAATTCCGACTCGAAATCGCAGAGCAATTCGCGGTATTTGGCAAAGTTGATGCGCAGGTCTTCCGGAGCGGTGCGCAGGGTGAGGACGGCGGTGCGGGCCTTGCTCACGGCCAGCCCTTTATAGGCCAGGTGGAAGCCCCGAATTTCATGCACCCGGCCGGGAAACGCGGCCGCCAGCATGGTGTAGGCGCGGCTGCTGCTCACCACGCACACCTGGTGCCCCTGGGCCAGCAGGTGGCCGATAACAACTTTGCTGCGGGTGGCGTGGCCAAGGCCCTCGCCGGGCACACCGTAGAGAATGTTCATAAGCGCAAAGATGCTGCTTATGATTGAACGTCATGCTTCATCTGGCATCCGCTTGCCGAAGCATCTCTACTGCGCAACTAGTTACCTAATGTTACCCAGTAGGTTGTAACGCGAACTTTGTGGTTCGCGTCCCCGCGCCAGTAAAACCGCCCGAACGGCACGGGGACGCGAACTACAAAGTTCGCGCTACACCCCCAGCGGCGCTCGAACCAAGGCCCGGTATAACAGCAGTTATTAATTTTAGTATTGCGGTAGAGATGCTTCGGCAAGCGGATGCTAGATGAAGCGTGACGTTCATCAGCATGACGGTCAATCAATGGGCCTCCTAAACAGCTTCTACTTCACCAGCAGCTTCTCGCTGCGGCTGAACTCACCGGTTTCGAGCCGCACGAAGTAGAGGCCGGCGCGGAGGCCGCCGAGCGGCAGCGGCACCTGCTGGGGGCTGGCGGGATAGGCTTTTTCGAGCGCCACGGTGCGCACGAGGCGGCCGGTTTCGTCGAGCAGGGCAATGGTGACGGGGCCGGGGTGTTCGAGTTGGAAATTAACGACCGAGCTGCCGCTGGCGGGGTTGGGATACACGGCCATTTGCACGGTGCCGGGGGCGGTGGCGCGGCCGGGGGCCGAGCTCAGCACAATACTTTCGTCGCCGGGCTGGTAGGGCAGCACTTCAAAATAGGCCAGCAGCATTTCGGCCAGCGTGCTTTCGCCCCACTGCACCTGCCGGGGTGGGCTGTTGGGGTTGCGCGGGTTGCTGGCCGTGTTGTCGTAGGTGATGTCGGCCATGAGGCGCGAGCCGGCCGGAATGCGCTGCGGGCTGGTGAAACGGTAGGCACCCTGCCAGCGAAAGTCCCAATCGTTGATTTTCACGCCCCGAATGGTGTCGCCGTTGGGCTTCACGGCCCATATTTTCCAGCTTTTGTTGAGGTAGTGCGCGTGCGGCACCACGCTCAGCATCGTGGCCTCGACGGGCACCGTGTACTGGGCGTGGAAGGTTTTGACCTGGTTGGCCGGAATAATAAACGGTCCGTTGCTGAGCGTGGCGGGCGAAATGACGGGCAGCGTCTGCACGTAGCGCGTGACGGGCTGGCGGGCGTAAAAAATGTTGATGACCGACGAATCGGTCTGGGTCGTGTAGCTGGGACCGTAATGCACCTGCAATAGAATGCTGGCCCGCCGATACAGCTTTTTGCCCATGCCATTGGGGTAAAACCGCGCCTGCGTGCCCGACACCCAGCCCGCCCACATGGCCTCGGTGGGGTTGAAGCCGAAGCCGCCGAACTGGGTGTAGCCCTCGCCGGGGTCGGCCGCGTCGAGGGCCTGGGCCTGCTGCGTGGTGTCGAGGCCGATGATGGCGTGATGCACGATGCGCTTGTTGCCCGCCCGAAACTCGATGGCGGAAATGTCGCGGTCGGCCGGAATATTCACCGGCAGCACAAACACGCGGTACAAATCCTGGCCGTTGCCCTGGTGCGTGAAGGCGTGGCGCATGGGCACCACCAAATAGGGCGTACCCAGCTGCGAGCCGCTGGGAAAGGTGGATATCGGCGGCGTGAGGGCGGGGTTGCCCTGCGGCATCCCGTTATCCACCCAATCCTTAATCTGCTGAATTTCGGTGGTGCTCAGCGTATTTTCGTCGAGGTAGTGGCGGTAGCTGGGGTCGGCCTTCCACGGCGGCATGTAACGAATGCCGGTGACGTACTTAATGGTTTGGGCGTGGCTCACCACCTCGGCGTAGCTGGTGAGCGGAAACGGGGCCACTTCGCCAGTGCGGTGGCAGCGGGTGCAGTGCTGGTACACCAGCGGCGCAATGTGCTGGCTGAAGGTGACTTGCTGGCCCGTTTGCGCCTGGGCAACGGGCGCGAGCAGCACGGCCAGCAGGAGGACAAGGGGGAAGTTGTGCTTCATAGGTTGGTGCTGATGCGATACTTACTTTGAACAAGTAGCACGTCATGCTGAGCTTGCCGAAGCATATCTACCGCGAGAGTAATTAATTGCTTCCACAACGAAGTGGTAAAGATGCTGCGCTGCGCTCGGCATGACGTTCTTCTTTCATAAATGAATGGTCAATTTATTCAATAAAACACCCTACCGGCTCGGTGCGGGGCACGGCTACGGCCCGGCCCGCCGCCACATCGGCCAGGGCATCGGCCAGCTCGTGGTGCCGGGTGATGGGACGGTGCTGGCCCAGGCCGGCGTAGGCATCGTTCAGGCGGCCCTGGTAGAGGGTGGTGCGGCCGTCGGAGCCGAGCACCACCACTTCGGGCGTGACGTGGGCGTGCAGCCGCCGCGTGAGCCGGTGGCCGGGGTCGGCTTGCAGGGCGAAGGGCAGCTGGTAGATTTTGGCGAAATCGGCCAGGGCCGCCGGCGTGGTGGCGGCCGCCGGAAACACGCCCACAAACCGCACGCCTTGCCCGGCATACTGCCCGTACAATTCGCGCAGCGGCAGCGTGGCCGCCTGGCTAATGGGGCAGGTATCAGCCAGAAAAACATATACCGTGGCACGCGGAGCGACGGGCGAACCGGCACTAAAAACGCTCAGGTAGCCGAGTAGCAGTAGAAACAAGGGCATGGGTGAAGATACGCAGGCACGGCGCTACAGCCCGGCTCGTTTAGACACTAGACTTGTTCCTCAGTAAGAAAAAAAGCAGAACGTCATGCAGAGCGCAACGAAGCATCTTTACTGCGGCAGTAATCCAATCGATTGAGTTACTGCCCCAGTAAAGATGCTTCGCTGCGCTCTGCATGACGTTTCTTTTTGTTCGATTGCTTATTCGGGAACAAGTCTACTGCATTTCGGGGCTGAGTTCCGGCAGTTTCGGCCCGATTTTCGTTTTTAACGGCCATCCGCTAACCTTTGCTCCTATGAAAAGTAATTTGTTCCTGTTTTCCCGGCGGCGGGCGGCCCTCGGGCTGGCTGCTGCCTCGCTCCTGCTGGCCACGGCCTGCTCGGCCCCGCGCGCTATTATTGCCACCGGCAAAGTCACGCCCCAGGGCGAGTTTCGGGTGGGCTACAACCAGGGCTTCAACATCGCCACCGCGCCCCTCGACAAAGCCGGCAGCGCCGTGAAAGCCGCCGCCAGCCAGGCCGCCAGCCAGGAAAAAGTGGACTACACCGATGCCACCACCCAGCTGCAAGCCGCTGCCCTGGCCTACGTGCTCGACCCCGTGCAGCCCACCGCCGACCTCAGCATCCGCTACGGCATTGTGCCACGCCTCGACGCGGGCTATAAGTATGCTTTCGGCTCGCACGTTTTCGATGCCCAATACCAGCTGCTCGGCCCCACCGGCACGCCCGAAAACCCCGGCCCCGGTGCCGCCAGCGGCACTACCTACGCCAGCATCGGCCTGCAGTTTGCCACCCAGCGGGCCAAGCTGCCCAGCCTGCCTTTCCTGTCGGACATTAACTCAGTGCTGAATTTCCGGGCCAACCGCAACGACCTGCTCATTCCGCTCACGTTCAGCAATTCCTTCGGGCCGGAGGAGGAAATCGGGGCCATCAGCTACGGCCTGGTGTACGCCCACAGCTGGGTGAGCTACGGCTTTGCACCCGATAAAATCTACAACGGCTCGGTGAAAGTGCCCGAGCTGCCGCTGCAATCG
>JAYULN010000059.1:0-6576 GCA_043763525.1 Hymenobacter sp. | reverse complement strand
GCCACTTTGGGGCCGTTGAGGTCGACGGGCAGCACGGGGCCAAAATCGGCCCGGTGGCGGAGCAGGAGGGAGGCAAGCACGGAGGGAATGGGCAAAATAAGGAGATGAGCGAATGGAGGGGTGGGCAAATGACGCGGCGGGCGCGAGCGGCTTCGCGGCAGAGGCGGCAAGTTACCTTTGCGGCGAAAGTCGGCGGGTATTTTCACCATTGGCGACTTTTTTTGTTAACGACTTATCGTGAATGCAGCGAGCCGTCCCGGTCACCTCATTCACCCATTCACCCATTCGCTTATTCCCCCGATGTACCAAACCCTGACCGTTGTTGCGCTAACCCAGGAAACCGCCGATTCTGTTACCATTCACCTCGAACGGCCCGACCGGGCACCCATCGCCAGCCGCCCCGGCCAGTTCCTGACCCTGATTGTGCCCTGCGGCCCCAACGGCAAGAAAGAGCGCCGCGCCTACTCCCTCAGCAGCACGCCGCACGAGGCCCCGCGCCTGTCGGTAACCGTGAAGCGCGTAACTGGCGGCCTGGTGAGCAACTACCTGCTCGATACCGTGGCCGTGGGCCAGGAGATTGAAGTGATGGAGCCGCTTGGCAATTTCACCCTCAGCCCCAGCCCCAAGGCGGCCCGTTCGCTGGTGCTCATTGGGGCGGGCTCTGGCATCACGCCGCTCATGTCGATTTTAAAAGCCGTGGTAAATGTTGAGCCCAACAGCCACGTGCTGCTGATTTACGGCAACCGCAACGAAGAATCGGTGATTTTTCAACAGTTGCTCGCTGCCTTCGAAGCCAGCACCAACGGCCGCGTGCAGGTCGAGCACGTGTACAGCCAGCCCTTGCAGCCCGGCGGCGCGCACCGCCACACCGGCCGCCTCAACCGCACCATGATTCTGCGGATTCTGGAGCACCGCCACCAGTTTCCGGCCGAGCAGGCCGACTATTTCATGTGCGGCCCCGAGGGCCTGATGGCCGAAGCCCGCGCCGCCCTCGACCTGCTGAACGTGCCCGAAGCCCGCATTCGCCGCGAAAGCTTCGTGGCCAGCGCCGACACCGCCGAAGCCGTTGCCACCCAGCCCAACGGCCATGGCGACGTGTCGACCAGCGCCGGCGACGACACCAAGAGCACCCGCTCGGTTACCATTCAATACGAAGGCAGCGAATACGTTATCGAAGTGTCCGCCGGCAAAACCATCCTCGAAACGGCCCTCGACCAGGACATCGACCTGCCCTATTCCTGCCAGGCCGGCCTCTGCACCGCCTGCCGCGGCAAGTGCCTCACCGGCAAAGTTCACCTCGACGAGCGCGAAGGACTCTCCGATTCGGAGTTGAAGCAGGGCTACATTCTTACCTGCGTTGGCCACCCGATGACGGATGACGTGGTGATTGAGATTGGGTAGGTTTAGGGCGTGTTGATTTTGCCCGCCTGTCATGCTGGCGAAGGAAGCATCCCCTCGCCGCTGAACGACTCGCTCAACGACTCGTTGCGGCGTAATAAGATGCTTCCTTCGTCAGGATGACAGTCAGTCGTCGGCATGACAATAAAACACTTGTTCCCGTAAAGACATTGCGACTGCCCCGGCATCTACTCGTCGGTTTTCTTCGATTATACTTGTACCATGATGCTACTCGCTGAACCTACCGCCGAATCGGCGACCGACACCAGCCGGCCGCCCCGCCATTATTTGCCCGAAAACTTTGTTGTAACTGATTGGGCAGCCATCGAGCCGTTCTTTCAGGAATTGCAAGCCCGACCCGTGCAAACGCCCGCCGAGCTGGAGCGCTGGCTGCTCGACCGCTCCGAGCTGGAATCGGTGCTGAGCGAGGACCTCGCCAGGCGCTACATCCGCATGACCTGCGATACCCAGGACCCCGCCCGCGCCGAAGCCTTTCAGTATTTTGTGAACGAGGTGGAGCCCCTGGTAGCTCCCTACGACCACGCCCTGAACGAGAAAATGCTGGCCTCGCCGCACCTGGCGGGCCTCAACGAGAACCGCTACGGCGTGTTTCTGCGCTCGGTGCGCCGCGCCTCGGAGATTTATCGGGTCGAGAATATCCCGCTCAAAACCGACATCAGCACCAAGCAGCAGCAGTACGCCGCCACGGTAGGGGCTATGAACGTAACCATCGACGGCCAGGAGCTAACCCTGCCCCAGGCCGCCGACCGCCTCAAAAACCCCGACCGCGCCGTGCGCGAAGCGGCCTGGCGGTCCATCCAGGCCCGCCGCTTGCAGGATGCCGCGCCGCTCGATGTCCTCTTCACCGAGCTCATCGGCCTGCGTCACCAGGTGGCCCTGAACGCGGGCTTTGCCAACTTTCGCGACTACATGTTTGCCGCCCTGGGCCGGTTCGACTACACCCCACAGGACTGCTTCGACTTCCACCGGGCCATCCGCGAAACGGTGGTGCCGCTGATTGACGACTTCGACCTGGAGCGCCGCCAGGACCTGAGCCTGCCCGCCCTGCGCCCCTGGGACCTCGACGTAGACCCCAGCGGCCAGCCCCCGCTGCGTCCCTTCGGCACCGGCGACGAGCTGCTGGAAAAAACCATCACCGTTTTCCAAAACCTCGATTCTTACCTCGGCGACTGCCTGCGCACCATGCGCCAGATGGGCCACCTCGACCTCGAAAGCCGCAAGGGCAAGGCCCCCGGCGGCTACAACTACCCGCTCGATGAAACCGGGGTGCCCTTCATCTTCATGAATGCCACCAGCAGCCTGCGCGATGTGGTGACCATGCTGCACGAGGGCGGCCACGCCGTGCACAGCTTCCTCACCCGCGGCCTGCCGCTGGGGGCCGATAAGCACCCGCCGTCCGAAGTGGCCGAGCTGGCCTCGATGAGCATGGAACTGATGAGCATGGACCAGTGGCACGTTTTCTTCCCCAACCCCGTCGACCTGCGCCGGGCCAAGAAAACCCACCTCGAAAGCGTGCTCGAAACCTTTCCCTGGGTGGCTACCATCGACAAGTTTCAGCACTGGTTGTACGAAAACCCCACCCACACCGAAGCCGAGCGCCACAGCCGTTGGGTCGAGGTGTTCGACGAGTTCAACCAGCGCACCGTGGACTGGACCGGGCTGGACGCTTTCAAGCCCTACCTCTGGCAAAAGCAGCTGCACCTCTACGAAGTGCCGTTCTACTACATCGAGTACGCAATGGCCCAGCTCGGGGCCATTGCCGTGTGGCGCAACTACCGCCAGAACCCCGCCGAAGGCCTCGGTGCCTACAAGCGCGCCCTGGCCCTGGGCTACACCGCGCCCATCGGCCAGATTTACGCCGCCGCGGGCATTCGCTTCGATTTCAGCACCGAGTACCTGCGCACCTTAGCCGACTTCGTGCATGAGGAAATGGCGGCGCTGTAGCCGCACCGAAGAAGCAAACCGCAAAGCGCCCCCGAAACCAAAGATTTCGGGGGCGCTTTGCGGTTTGCTTCTTCGGTGCGGCTACAGCTAAAATATGAGCAGGCACATGGCTGCTTACTTAAGCCGGGTGTCGGATTCGGGCTTGTATTCGTTGCCACCAGCTCGGGCAAACTCCTTTATCGTGAGGTAACCGAATACGAGAAACAGCGGTACGACTACAAGGGTAAATAAGAAAATATCGGTATTATCCATATTATTGTTGCTTTTTTAAGTTGAGGTACACAAGCAGCAGCAGCATGGTTGGAGGCCAGAGACCAATAAATATTGCTCGGTCATGGTCCTTAAGAAAAATGTAATAATACTCTGACACAAATATCAGGGCTACGGCGACGAACAGAATGGCTAGTTCTGAAAAGCGGAATCTGGTGAGCATGGTTCTTTGAAAATAATTGATTCGAATGTGATGATTTAATGCCGGTTACGTGAGGTAGGGAGGGGAGTGTACCATTCTTAAGTAAAAAAAATATGATATTGTTTTTTGGAATATTTTAGCGGTTTTTGCTACAACCGATTTGTTCTTGTCAAGGGCCATCGATTCGTTCATTACTGTCTGCTATGCTTACCGAAGCTGAGCCAGGTATTGCAGTCGCTCTCGAAACAGCGGCACTTTAGGATGCTTCGACTAACATTCTCGCGGTGTCCGGATTCAAATGATTTGCATTGATGTAGCGCGGGCCGAAAAAACACTGCAGTCCTTCTTTTTGGTCGATGTCATGGTTGCGGGTAAGCGACTACGAAGGGTAGCTGGTAGCTGCAAAATGTTGTCCACGGCCGCGCATTCAACGTGCGGGCACTTTCATTGAGCACTGTTGTAATTAACTCAAGTTGCGGAGTAGCCGCGTAGCGGCGATAGGTTTGTAGAAAATGGGAAGCCAGCACGCAAAGCCGCTTAGCGGCGACAGATTTTCAGTTAATTCTGTCGCCGCTAAGCGGCTTTTAGGCATCAAATAGAACATTGTCTACAGACCTGTCACCGCTACGCGGCTACTCCGCAACTTGGGTTAATTACTTGACTGATACTCCGGGGGCGCGACACTATTTGTCCAAGCTCAATTTTATAGCTCGAACAGCGGCAGCGACTGCAAACCGGCGTATTTGCCCCCCAGCGACTGCAACTCGGTCTGGTGCAGGCGCAGGTAGTCGTTGTAATGCTTGGCGGCGCGGTCGTATTGCACCCGGAAACCCACTACCCCGGCATCGAGTTGTTGCAGGCCTTCGACGAAGTTGCGGGCGTTTTCGGTGGGGGCCGCACCATTGGGGGCGGCCACGGGGTAAAGGGCGTGCAGCAGCGAGTCCTGGGCCGTGTCGTACTGGTCAATCAGGGCCGAGGTGGCCATGGTTTGCTGGTCGTAGCGGCGGGTTTTGAGGTGGGCGTTGGCGCGTTCGAGCTGCTGGAGCTGGGCGGGGTTGTTGCCGGGCTGGGTTTGCAGCTCGCGCAGTAGCAGGCGCGTCAGGCCAATCTTCTGGTCGTCGCTCTCCATCATATTGCGCCACTTCACGTCCACCGAGTCGCGCAGCACGGCGAGCTGCATTTTGACCGCTGCGGCCGAGGCGGGATTGGTGGCGGCCGCGTGGCGGCCGTCGCGCTTGCAGGAGGTGGCGCAGCCGCTCAGCAGTAGCAGCGCAATGGCCGCCGACTTGGCGGAGGTAGAAAAAGAAGCAGGCATAGATGAAAAGCCGGTGGGGAAAACAGCCGGCGCTGTAAATCTACACCGGCTTGAATTGCTCGAACAGCTGGCGGCAATCGTGGCAATAATGCACGGCCCGGCACAGCGTAGCCCCAAACGGCGTGCGCAGTTCCGTATTGTGATTGTGGCAATTGGGGCATTCGGCGTATTCCAGGAAGTCGAGGTCGAACACGGTGTTGCCCAGAACCGGCGGCGGCGACAGCTTGTGCTGGCGCAGGGCCGCGCGCCCGGCATCGGTTATCATGTCCGAAGTCCAGGCTTCGCGCAGGCTGATATCGACCTCCACGGCCGGTACGCCGTGGGCCAGCAGGGTGCGCTCCACATCGCGTTTCATGTAGTCCATGGCCGGGCAGCCCGCAAACGTGGGCGTAAGGTGCACCGATACCTTGCCCGTTGCCTCGTCAATCTCCACGCCCCGCACCACGCCCAGGTCGATGAGCGAAATCGTGGGGATTTCAGGGTCCTTCACGGCTTGCAGCCAATCTAGGATTTGGTGCTTGGTGCTTAGTGCCTGGTGCATGGTTTATTCAATTTCTCTCAAGTAAGATAACAAACAAGTGTGGGTGCCCAATGGCAAGTATAAATGCCAAGCACCAACAACCAAGCACCGTCTCCTACCAATCCGCCGTGGGGTCGAGGCGAAATACCTCTGCCATTTCATCGAGCAGGGGCTGGAGGTGCGCGGTGTGCTGGCCGTGGCGGCCGCCAATCACGGGCGTTAGCAAGCTGAGGTCGGGCATTTCAAGCGCCGTTTGGCTCAGTACCTTCGTGATGCTTTCCAGCCAACGGCTTTTCAGCTCGTCTTCGCCGATGAACAGACCGGAGCTGATGATTTCGGCCTCCGCGTCGGTGGTTTCAAAGATTCCCAGGGCGTAGGGCAGCGTGAAGTTTAGGCTACTCTGCATCCGCTCGATGGCTTCTTCGGTGGCGGTGCCGAGGCGCTTCACCCAGGTATTGGCGTGCAGGGCGTGGTATTTCAGCTCGCCGCGCAGCTTGCGGGCTACTTGGGCCAGCGGCTCGTAGCTGCTGGTGGCCAGGGCCTCGAAGCGCAGCAGCTCGGTGTGGTCGAACAGGAAGTGGCGGGTCAGGCTGAAATCGTACTCGCCAATGGGCAGCTCTACCAGCTGGCAGCAATGAAACTGCGGCGCGTTGCGGGTGAAGGCCACCGTATCGGGTTCGGATTCGCCTAGCTCGTGCAGCAGCGAATACAGCTGCAAGCTATGCCCGAGCTTGTCCTGGGCCATGCTCGAAAAAGCAATATCCTCTTCCAGAATCGGCCCCAGGCCGTTCCATTCTGAGTTACGGTGGCCGAGAATCAGCTGGTCGTCGGCGAGGCGGTACAGCAGGTCGAGTTTGGGGTCCATGCGCAGCTTAGTGAGTGGCCGGATTTTCGGCCTTGAATTTTTCGATGCGGTCCTGCACCTTGTAGGAAATGGCATCGCGGTACTTTTTCTCCGGCGTAGTG
>JAYULN010000058.1:0-2683 GCA_043763525.1 Hymenobacter sp. | reverse complement strand
AACCAGCGTCGGCAATTGGCTCGCCTGGCATTGCATCGCCTTCCTCATCATCTTTTTGCGAAAAATCGACCGCCGACCGACTTTCTAAACAGCTTCATCGCTATAGATAGACATAACCATGGAATGCTTTACATAAATCATGATTATGGTATAGGCTCATCATATAAGCCCAATTTTAGCATTCCTAAATTCCCCGCAATGTTTTCTGTAACCGCCTATGTAGCTGCAAAAACAACTATTGCAGCTCCAACTGGCAAATATGATCTTTTGGCAGGGTATTCCAATTATGCAACTTTAAATGCTTGGTACTTTGGGATTAGTTCATCACAAGGCTTAGATAATAATAAGATTGTAAACTCCAATGGTTATACAACTTATGGGCTTACATTAGCTTCCCCAGGCTATGGAGTTGGCATAGGGCAAAATTACACGACTCCACTTTTCACATGGTAAACTTAATAGAACGGCTTGTGATTTTATTTCTTGAACATCGCTTGAGATTTTTAAAATTAACTTTTGTTTTTACATTATGTGCTTGTCAAGAAGTGCCTCCTTGTCAGCAGAATAAGAAGTTTTTTTTAGGAAAAGAGATGAATATTGTTGTATTGAATACAGGTATTTCAGGTAATGTATTTGAAATAAGAGGTTACGAGCCCTCTACAAACAGGCCAGTTTCTTATCATGATATTCATGGTTTATATGTGCTTATCCGCGACTCCACTGAAATTGGAGATACACTTGTAAAAAAACTGACGGAAACCAGCTTCTTGCTTAAGAAAAAGCGATACAACTTAATTTTTGAATTAAATTGCGATGGACCAAATTATTTACCAACAAAACCTTTCAGGGAGCAGAAATGATAAGTATGTCGAGAATTCGCAAAGAAATATTTTTGGTGGCAATTTTGCTGCTCTATTTAGCCGTGCAATCCAAAGCGCAATGGGCTAATATCGGCCCTGGAACCCAGTCCCTGTCCTCTATCTCCTTCTTTAATTCTAATTATGGGTGGGCATGTGGTTCGGCAGGCAGCCTCTATAAGTCCATTGATGGAGGTACCACCTGGCAGTATCAACCCAACTTCGCCACGCCTGGTCTGCTTAACCGGCTGCGCTCGGTGGCCATTCCAACGCTTAGTACGGTTTCGCTCATTTATGAGACACCGCTCAATCCTCAGCCCACGGCCACCTACACAAGTTCCAACACCGGGATGGTGTTTGCCGCACAGGAATATGGGACATTCAATCGGTTGGTGTACCATCCCAACGTTGCCCTCAGCCTCCTCGTGGGAGACAACGGTACTGCCCGCGTGGCGTTCTTCCGGAATGCCCCCTGGCAAAATACTCCCAGCGGCACCCAGGCCCACCTGCGCGACGGCGACTGCCCCACCGAACAAGTTTGCTACGTCGTTGGCGACGGAGGTGTTATCCGGCGTAGCAACGCGACGCTAAATGGCTTTATCGGGCAAAACAGCACTACTTCCAACCGCCTCAACGGCGTATCTTTCGCCGATGCCTCATTCGGCTGCGTGGTCGGCCAGAGCGGCACTGTCCTGCGCACCACCAATGGAGGCACCACCTGGACGCGCATCGCCGTGCCTACCATCGTCAACCTGAACGACGTATGGCTGGTGGATGCCAACATTGGTTTCGCCGTCGGCGAATTGGGCACCATCCTGCTCACCACCAACGGAGGCCTTACGTGGCAAGTCGAACCAACCAACACTTTCGAAACGCTCTACTCGCTCACTGCCACCGCCGATGGAGCTAATATCTGGGCCGCTGGGGATGGTGGTACGGTGCTCAAGCGGGGACCTGTCGTACTAACCACTAGTTCACCGGCCTTCGGTCAACCGTGGCAAGCCTATCCTAACCCGTTCACCAGCGCCATCACGCTGGATTTGTCTCTCATTAAAGCGCAGCATCTGGAAGTAAGCATCCGCGATGCCGCCGGGCGGCAAGTGCATTGCGAAGACGTGACTGGGCTGAGTGGACAACAAGGGTGTTCATTAGCATTGCCCGCCGCGATGGCCCCTGGCATTTACCTCGTTCAACTTACCGGTGACAATAAGGTAACGGAAACTCGGCGGCTGGTGAAATTGCCGTAGTGTGAAAGATTATATGCTTTGCAAAATGCTGCCTTTGAAGGGCAGCATTTTTGTTTTTCATGCTGGCAAGATGCGTTCATAAAAACCCTCGTTTTTCTGAACAAATTCGCAGGTAGAGTGAGCTCGCTAAAACGTAGGGTAAAGATGGCGCAATCGGTTCAGAAAACTTGTTCAGCAATCTAAGTACAGGAAAGGGTGTCTTCGCGATGAGAAATTTGTGCTTAGACCATGAATATCGGCTACGCCCGCGTCTCAACCCGCGACCAGAACCTGGAACTACAACTCGACGCCCTGAACAAGGCCGGCTGTGAAACCATCTTCCAGGAGAAAGCTTCCGGGGCCACCAAAGCACGCCCCGAACTGGACCGCATGCTGGCTGGGTTGCGCAAAGGCGATACCGTCTACATCTACAAACTCGACCGGCTAGGCCGCTCCCTGAAACACTTGCTGGACATGGTGGCAGAACTGGAGTTTCGGGGGGTGGGCCTGGTCTCGCTCACCGATGCCATCAATACGACCTCGGCCCAAGGCCGACTCGTGTTTAACCTATTCGTCTCGTTGGCCGAGTTTGAGCGGGAA
>JAYULN010000057.1:0-31256 GCA_043763525.1 Hymenobacter sp. | reverse complement strand
AATCTCCTTCCGCTCGGTGGGCAGCTTCTCCGTGAGCGACTTTTCGCGCCGGCATTTCGACGGCGGCGGGCACCACAATGCCGCTGGCGGCATCAGCTATTTGCCCCTCGATGCAACGGTGGAGCGCTTCCTCGGCATCCTGCCCGAGTATAAGGAGCAATTAACGGGGGTGCCTGCTGCCGTAGCGCCGCCGGTGGCGTAACTTTGAACCGTTTCTGACTTCTCACCTCTTTTATTTTCATGCGTTTTACCTCCCGCTCTGCGCGGCAGCTGGCCCTGGCGGCCGGCGTGCTGAGTTTCGCTTCCCTCACGGCCTGTAACAAAGGCGGTGGTGATTTTGCCAAAACCAAGTCTGGCATCGAGTACAAGATTTTCAAGAAGGTCGGCACCAGCTACGAGCGCCGCGAAATCAGCCCCGACGGCGACCCCACTTACAAGGACCGGGTGGGCAAGTTCCTGCTCGGCAACGTACAGGTGCGCACCGCCAAGGACTCGATTTGGCAGAACAGCCTACGCGACGTAGGCATGGCAGTGCCGCTGCCCCTCTCCGAGCTCAAGCGCAAAGGGGCCCCCGACGAGGCTTTTTCCTTGTTGCAGCCCGGCGACAGCGGCGTGTTCCGCTTTCAGGTCGACTCCTTGTTCAACCCCAAAACGGGGCAGCCCGCGCCGCCGTTCCTGAAGCGCGCCGGCAATGTGCTGGTGATGCACGTGGCCACCACCAACAAGCTCATCACCCAGGCCGAGGCCCAGGCCATGCAGCCCGAGCTGCAAAAGCACGCCACGGCCGCCCAGCTGAAGCAGCGCATGGCCTCGCCCGACTACGCCAAGCAGATGCAGGCCCAGAAAGACGCTCAGGCCAAAATGATGGCCTCGCCCGCGGTAGTCGCCCAATTGAAAAAGGACGATGCCGTATTGCAAGAATACATCAAAAAGAACAGCCTGACGATGCAGAAAACGGCATCCGGCGTGTACTACCAGGTGTTGAAGCCCGGTACCGGCTCCAAGCCTAAAGCTGGCCAGACGGTGAGCGTGAACTACAACGGCACGCTGCTCAGCGGCAAGTTGTTCGACTCGTCGGACAAAGCCGGCAAGCCCATTGACTTTCCCCTCGGCCAGGGTGCCGTGATTCCGGGTTGGGACGAGGGCATTGCCCTGCTCAACAAGGGCAGCAAGGCCATTCTGCTCATTCCCTCGTCGCTGGCTTACGGCCCGCGCGCCATGGGCACCGACATCCCCGCCGATTCGCCCCTGCGCTTCGAGGTAGAGCTGGTCGACGTTCAATAGACTGTCATTATCCTTGATTCCGGCCAACGGGCGGCACGGCGCAGCTGCCCGGCCCCGTTGGCCGGAATCTTTTTATCCTGTTTGCCATGAAAAACCTATTGCTCCGTTCGCGTCTCTTGGTGCTGGCGGGTGGCCTACTGCTGGCGGCCCCGGCTCTGTGGAGTTGCAACACCGAAACGACCTTCCAGAAAACCCAGCGCGAGCACCAGGAGCAGCTCCAGCAAATCGACGAGGATACGATTCAGAGCTACCTGCGGCGCAACAACCTGACCAACAAAGCTACGCGCACCAGCACGGGCCTCTACTTGGTGGGTATTACCGACGGTACCGGCCCGGCCATCACAGCCAACAAGCAGGTGCGGGTGAAGTACATCGGGCGGTTTTTGAGCAACGGGGCGCACCCCAGCTCCACGGGCTATCCAGCCTCGTTTGGTGATGCCCGGTATCCGGCGGGCAGTATTTTTGATAACTCGGCCGACAACCATTCGGCCTGTAGTTGCGCCGTGTTCACGGCGGGCAGCGGGGCCATTACGGGCTTTAGCGAGGGCCTGCTGCTCATGCGCAAAGGCGACCGCAAGCTGCTGCTTATTCCCTCGCGCCTGGCCTACGGGCCCACGCCCCAATCGGCTGGTATCCCGCCCGACGCGGCGCTGATGTTCGATGTCGAAATTCTTGACCTTAACTAGGGTTTAATGCCGCTTGCCAGCACCTCGGCTGCCGGCTTGCACTTCGCGCACCTCGTTCCGCAGCACCTGCGGCGCGGGGTGCGCGTTGTTTTTTAGGGGTATAGTGGCATACGCCTGGCGGCCGGCCATTACGTAACCAGAATTTATTTCAACTTTTGTCGGCCTGACTCTCACTTCTGACCAGCCGGCTGCGGCCGCTGCTTTACTTATGCAAAAACTGATTTTTGGCGCAGCCTGCGCCCTCCTCGTTCTTGTGCAGCCCGCCCGCGCGCAAGCGCAAAACGCGGGCGCGACTTTTTCCCGCCTGCCCTCGGGCACCGAGTACCGCCTGTTTCGGAAGGATGCGGCAGGGGCCTACCAGCCGCGCACCCTCGCCCCTACCGATGCGCCCTACGCCAGCCGCGCCGGCCAGGTACTCACCGTATACATGGAGTTCCGGACCGACCGCGACTCGGTGTTCATGAACTCGCGCCGGATGCAGCCCACGCCGCAACCAGTGCTGCTACCCGCCGAAACCACCCGCGGTAGCCTGGAAGAAGCCCTGGGCCTGCTCCTGCCCGGCGACAGCGCCGTGTTCCGCTTTCCGGCCGACACGGTGTTCGCCAAAACCTTTCATCAGCCCGTGCCCCCGTTCGTCAAAAAAGCCGGCAATGCCCTCGTGGTGCTGGCCAGCGCCCGCGAGCTGGTAACTACGGCTGAAATGATGGCCCGCCGGGAAAAAGAGCAAGCCGAAAACGTCCGCCAGGGCAAGCTCCTGGCCGCCGCCCAAACCACCAAAGACGTGGCCCAGATTCAGGCTTACCTGAAAAAGAACAAGGCGGTGGCCAAGAAAACGGTGGGCGGCACCTACTACATCATCAAGAAAGCCGGCACCGGCCTGCCGCCCAAGAAGGGCCAAACCGTGCGCGTGCTTTATCGCGGCACGGTGCTGGCCACCGGCAAGGAGTTTGACTCATCGGCCAAACACGGCAACGAGCCCATTGCCTTCACCCTGGGCACGGGCCAGGTTATTCCCGGCTGGGACCAGGGCATTGCCATGCTCAACAAGGGCAGTAAAGCCGTGCTGCTCATCCCTTCGCCCCTGGCCTACGGCCCACGCGGTGCCGGAGCTGATATTCCCGCCAACTCCGTCCTCCGCTTCGAGGTGGAGCTGGTCGACTTTAAGTAAAGGGGTTAGATAATAGTTAATGATTAACGGTGAATGGTAAATCAGCAGAACCCTGCTTCCCATCATTAATAATCAACCGTTAATCATTAACCATTATTAACTGCTGTTACGCCGTGCCTTGGTTTAAGCGCGGCTGGGGGGGTAGCGCGAACGGTGTAGTTCGCGTCCCTCTGCCATTCGAGCGGCTTTACTGGCGCGAGGACGCGAACTACACCGTTCGCGCTACAACCTACTGCGTAACAGCAGTAATTAGTTAAGTACTTGCGAAAGAATGTCCAGCGAGCGGATTTCGCCGAGCTGCTCGACGTGGAGCTGGTAGTAACGAATAAGGACGTTCAGCAGCTCGTGGCGGATGCGGCCATTGGGGATGGTGCTGCTGGCCGGGTCGCGCAGCAGCTCGTCGAAATAGCCCTCGAACTCGCGCAGCCGCAGCGTGGCCGGGCCAGTCGCGCCCTTGACCAGGGGCGCGTGGCCGGCCATGATTACCTGGTCGGTCAGCTCGGCCCCGGTACCGATGCCGAAACCCAGGTAGGTTGCCAGTTGCAGCAGAAAGGTCAGGGCGAAGTTTTCGCTTCCCGTGGCTTGCCGGTCGAAGGCCAGAATGGAATCGTGCAGGAAGCGAAACAGCGGCTCGTTCTGCTCTTCCTCGCGCACGGCCCGGCTCACGATTTCGGAGAGGAACAGCACCACGCTGCTCTTTTGGACCTCGTAAGGCAAGGTTTGGAACGGCTCGGCGCACCGAAACTCCGAAAGGCGGGTGAGGCTGCCGCTGCCCCGCGCCACGTAGGCCACCAGCTCGAGCAGCGTGAAGGGCTGGAACAGGGCGATACGGCCCGGCGGCTTGGCCCGGCGTACGCTGTTCACTATGTAGTTCTGCACGCCCAGCTGCTCGGTATATACGCGGGTAATGATGCTCGTTTCGCGGTATTTCAGGTAGCTCAGGACGATGCCACGGGTTTTTATCAGCATTGTTTTTGAATGAAGAATGAAGAGTGAGGAATGAAAAATTAAAGGATAATTCCTCATTCTTCACTCCTCACTCTTCATTCAGCGTAGCGTCATTTACTCAGCACGGCCACCTTGCTCACGCAGCCGTTTTTACCGTCGGCATCCGACGATAGTACGAGGTAGATGCCCGAGCGAACGCGCTGGCCGTCGGGGTTGGTCAGGTTCCAGGTTACGGTGCCGCCGTTGGCTTTGGTGGCGTATACGAGGTGCCCGGCCACGTCGGCAATCTTCACCAACGCATTGTTGGCCAGGCCAGTGATGCCCACGGTGCCCGTGAAATCGGGCCGCACGGGGTTGGGAAATACGGCCGTGCAGTGCGGGTCGCCCTCCGTAACGGAGGCGGCACCGCGGTAGGCTACCACGCCGGCATCGGTGGCCACCCACACTTCGCCGGTTTTGTCGTTCACCTTCACGTCCACGATGCGGTCGGACGGCAGTGGGCTGTTGGCGGTGGTGAAGTGCAGCAAGGCCTCGTCGGCATCGGGGCTGAAGAGCCACAGGCCGTGGTCGGTGCCGAACCATTTGCGGTCGCCGCCATCCACGGCCAGCGTACGCACGGCCTCGGTAAACAGCGCCGGGAAGCCAGTGCCCTCGCCCCGCGTCACATAAGGCAGGGCGAAGGCCGCATTGGGGTCGAAAGGCCCACCCGCGTTGCTAAAAACCGCCACCCCCTTGATGGTCGCCGCCCAGATGTTGCCCCGCCGGTCTTTGGCCAGCTCGTAAATCTGGTTGTCGGGCAGGCCTAGTGAAGTATTGAAGAGCCGGGGCGGATTGGGGTTGACCGCGGCCGGGTCGACGGCAAACAGGCCGATGGCCTCGCCATTGATGATGCTGCTACCGGTGGTTTTGCGCGACACCGACACCCAAACGTATCCGTTATCGTCCAGCACAATGCGCTCCAGCGCTTCCAGGCCCGACACCCACGGAATGGTGCGCCAGGTGGTGGCAGCCGGGTCAAATAGAAACAGGCCCGACGAGTTGGGCAGCAAGTGCCGGTTCACGACCCACACGCTGCCGGCCGCATCGGCGGCTACATCGGTTACTTCCACGCGGTTGCGGTCGCCAAAAGTGCCTATCAGCGGGCTGCCGGGCGTGCCTTGCCCAAACTGCCGGAACTGGCCGGGACCTTTCCACTCCAGCAGGCCGCCACCGTTGGCGGCCACGTACAGGGTGCCGTCGGGGGTGCGGGTGCCGCGCACGGGGCTGTTCAGGTCGGGGAATTGCGTGGTGTTCGGAAAGGCTGTGGGCGTGTAGTTAGTCCACTGCCCATCGGCGTATTCGTAGAAGCCCGCCCGGCGGCCGGTGGGCAGGTAGCGCTCCGAATATCCCCCGGTAAAAATGTCCACCTTGTTGGTACGGGCATCGGCCAGGATGCCAAAAGCCAGGCTGCTTTCGGGTCCGTTGGCCACAAATAGCTCCGGGGCCTGCCCCGAGCCGGGCCGCACGCGCTTCAGCCCTTGCTGGTAGTCGGCCACGTAGTAGCTGCCGTCGCGGGCGCGCAACGCGTCCAGCGTGAAGCCCCCAACCGAGGGTACGGCCGAGGTTACCGCACCGTTGCGGTCGAGGCGGCGCACGCCTGACCCATCGTCAACGATAAGCACTCCAATGCTGCTGCTCCGCAGGTTGCGAAACCGACCAGTGCCCGTATTGGGCACTACTTGCCACGCCCCCGGCGTACCCGGCACAAACTTGTATACGGCCCCGCCACTACCTTCGATAGCGGCGTATACCTGCCCGGCAAACGTGGCCAGAAAACGATAGATGCGCTGCGTCGGGTTGGTGCCGAGCGGCACCGGCTGGTAAAGCGCCCAATTGCGGTAGTCGAGCAGGTTACTGGTCAGTTGCCCGCGCAACAAGCCCACCGAGGTGGCCGCTACCAGCGCGCCGTTGGCCACCACGGCATCATAAACGGCCACTACCGTGCCCCCGGGGCCGATGTTGCTGTACGTATCACTGATTTCGAGCTTGGTCAAATCAACCGCTACCAGCCCAAAACTGGTCGAAACGTAGGCCTTGCCGCCACCAATCGACACCTGATTGATTTCCTTGGCCCCCTGAATGGACTTGCGGAGCACATCGCTCAGGTTGCGCACGCTGCCATCGGGCCGCAGAAGGTCGATGTTGCCGTTTTTGTAGGCCAGCACCGTTTGGCGGGTTAGCGAGTCGTAAGCCACGGCGGCCACAGCCACATCGTTCAGGCCGTCGCGATGCGAAAGTACCTGCGTGGTATTCAAGTTTTTATCCAGAAAATAAAAGGCATTTTCCGTAACCACGTACACCCGGTCGCCGGCATCGGCCAGGCGCAGGGGGTGGTTGGTGGGCAGGTGCAGCTGCCAGTCGCCGTAGCCGGCTGTGCGCTGGGCCTGCGCGGTTCCAATCAGCAACAGCAACCCCAGTAAACAACGGAAAAAGTTGGACATAAACTCAGCAAAAACGCGGTTAGAAGTGGCCGCTGCCGTGCAGCCGAATGAGCCAACGCCGGGCCGGCTGGTTTAGTGCGCCGACGCCGAATGCGATTCCGAAACCGGCGCTTTGGTCTGCATACCACCCAAAAAGCACGGCCGGCAGCGGGCTTCATACGAGTCGGTTTCGCCGAGCAGCACTTGGTTTTCGCTGGCCACGATGCGGTAAGAGTACGAGGCAATTTCGCCGCAGCACACGCACACGGCGTGGACTTTGGTCACGAATTCGGCGGTGGCCAGCAGGGCCGGCATGGGTCCGAAAGGCCGGCCCAGGTAGTCCATGTCCAACCCCGCCACGATGACGCGCATGCCGTTGTTGGCCAGCTGCCGGCACACGTCCACCAACGACTCATCAAAAAACTGGCCTTCGTCGATGCCCACCACGTCGGAGCCGGCGGCGAGCAGCAGGATTTCCGAGGCAATGGCCACCGGCGTGGAGCGAATGCGCGCGGCGTTGTGGCTCACCACATCCTCGCTGTGGTAGCGCGTATCGAGGGCGGGCTTGAAAATTTCGACGTGCTGCCGGGCAATGCGGGCACGGGTGAGGCGGCGAATCAGCTCTTCGGTTTTGCCCGAAAACATAGAGCCGCACACCACTTCAATCCAGCCCCGGTGCGGGGCGCTGTGGCGGTTGCCAACGCGGGGTTCGATAAACAAAATACAGCGGGCTAAAGGAGTTTAGAATCCTAAAGTTAGGAACGAACGGCAGAGCGCGGCGCACCATCTTGCGGTGGGCTAAGGCCCGGCTTGGCTGAACAGGTTGACCACCTGCTATTCGACTAACCGGGCTGGCTGGTCAATAATTTTGTTGAAGGAGCGTTGGAATATTAACCGTACTGCACGTGGGGCAGCTTGGTGGCCTCGGGCACGCGACCTGTTACCTCGCCCGCAGGCAGACGGGCCTGGCAGGTTAGCCGCTCGTTGGCCAGCAGTCGCCCGGCGGCATGGTAGCGCCGCTCAGCATCGGTGAGCGAGCTCAGGTTTTCGAGGCCGGCGCACACTTGCAGGCGGCAGGTGGTGCAGCGGCCTTTGGCTCCGCAGGCGTGCATCCAGTCGTGGCCCGCGGCTTGCAGCGCGGCCAGCAACGTAGCCCCGGCGGGCACCTCTACGGCCGCGCCGGACAAGTTTTCAATCGTCAACAGGGCCATTTATGCCTAACTTCGGCCACCGAAACCCGGCCTTTTTATGAACGACAAATATAGCCTCGCCAAGTGCGCCCACTATGGCCGCCGCCTGGCCGCCCGGCTCTGCGACCAGCATTTCGGCCCCCAGCCCACCGCCACCCTCGACGGCCCGGCCGTGCTCAAATTCACGCCGGTGCGCCAGCTCAACTTGCTGGTGGTGCGCCAGCTGCTGGGCCAGTGGCAGGCCGAAACCGCCCGCCTGCGCAGCTTTTATTTCGACTTTGAAGTCGCGCCCGTGCAAGCCGCACTCAGCCAGTTCATGAACGTGCTTTCGCGCCACATCAGCCTGGGCCGCACTACTTTTGAGCCCCTGCTAGCCCAGGCCGCCGCCGATACGCTGGGCCTGGTGGCCGACCCGACCGACAGCTTCCAGCGCCTGCTCCTGGGCAGTGCCGAGTCGCCCACGCTGACCGGCCTTCGCGATAGCCTGCGCTACATCGACGTGGATAAAACTTTCTACCAAGGCTTTGTGGATACCCTGGCCGGTAGCCGCGAACTCAGCCGCGATTTCCTGACCCACCGCTTCGAGCTATACCACGCCGCCAACTACAAGGCCCACCAGCCCATGCAGCGCCTCGTTGAGGAACTCAGCGCCCTGCTGCCCCTCACCACCGCCGATTTGCTCGAGGATGGGCCCGTTTCGTCCGCTGCTGCCGTCACCATTGAGGCTGAACCAGTTCAAGCTGCTGCGCCAGTAGCGCCCGCAGCCACGCCAGTAGCTCCGCCGACGTTGGTGGCCACCCCGGCCAGCATTCCAGCACCCACTGCCCCCACCGAAGCAGCCATAAATTCAGAAACTGCCACTCTAATTTACCCTTTGCCTTCCTCTGATGCGGCCAGCGTCCCACTTCATGAAAAGCTAAAAGCCAGCCAGCCGGCCGCGCCAGTCTTGGCCGAAACCCTGCGCGCCACCGCCGCCCCAGCCTCACTGGCCGAACGCACCGGCCCCAAAGTGGAAACCCTGCGCGAAGCCATTTCCATTAATCAGCGCTTCAGCTTCATCAACGAGCTTTTCGGGGGCGAAAACATGGATTATCACGCCGCCATTCAGCATCTCGACTCGCTGCCCACCCCCGAGCAGGCCCGCGCCTACGTCACCAGCGACCTGTCGCAACGCTACGATTGGAGCCGCAAGGAAGAACACGTCAATAAGCTGCTGAAACTCATTGAGCGCAAATTCGCGTAGCTCTCGGAATTGCACCACTTTTATCGCCCTCACCTCCGGCTATCCACATAGCCGGAGGAGGTCGTTATTTTGGCCTTATTCTGCTCGTTCAGCATTATGCCTGGGCGCAATGTTGCTTGCAACATTGCTCGAAACTGGTTCCTCGTTCCATTGTAAGCCTACCAGTGCCAACCCCAATAGCAACGGCCACACCGGTACCAGAAACCTCGCTGCGCCCAACGGCCCCGTCAGCACGGCCACGTATAGCAGCAGCGCCACCGCTATCCATCGGCCATGATGTAGCATTGGCGCACCATTCTTCAAGCGTCTAAAGCCCCGTATTGCCAATACCAGGCGGCTCGCATTAGCTAGCAATACGACACCTAATATACCCAGCAGAGCCAGCGGCAGCTTGGCCAAGGCCTGCCACAGCGTGCCCGCCCGCGTCTGCGCCAACAAGCCCCCCCCGATGGGAGCAGCCAATCCCAGCAGCTGGCTGATATCAAACCGGCCAGGGTCCAGCACCAACGCCGCCATCCCCTGGGCTTGCTGCCGCGCATACACCACCGGATGCGCCCACAGCACAGCCCCTGCCCGCGCCCGAATCAGTTCTTGCCGTGCCCTAAAATTGGGTTGAGCGTTGGCTGAATTCAGCACGCCATCCACCCATTTTTCCTCCGCTGCTGGGCCCTCTAGCTGCCGTACAACCCCAGCCGCATTGTATTGCAGCAAGTTAATTTCCGTAATGCTGGAAAAATGAAAATACCCTGTCCGCTGCTCATTCCAGCCCATATACAGGCCCGCCACCACAACCGGCACCAAGCCAATCACCCCCAGCGAAACGCGTCGTTGCCACCCGGCCAGCAGTACGCCCACCCCAGCCAGCACCGCCGCCAGCGGGTAACATACCGGCTTCAGCAAGAGTGCCAATACCATGGCCACAGCCACTCCAGCAAAGTAATGTGTCCTCCTCGTCTTAACAAATAGTAGCCCCGCCGCCGCCATTCCTACTACCGCTGTTTGTAGCAGCATTTCGCTCATCACGGCACTAGCATAAATAAATTGGGCCGGAAATGTCAGGATAATAAGCACCGCCCACGGCCAATGGCTGGGTTTTGGTCGCCCCAATCGCACCCACCAGCCCAGCACCACCCCAATATTAAGTAAGCTTAGCAGATTCTGCAGCACCAGCAACATCACTGGCCGACCCTCTATTCCTCCCAATACCCAAATTATCAAGGGGTAACCTACCGGCCTGATTGTAAACTCCTGCACCGCTTGCCCCTGCGGTACGGTCCCCAGCCACGGGCGCGCATAAAGTTGCCCGTGCAGCTTCAAGTTCGCCGCCGCCTGCACATACCGCCCCGAGTCCGTGAAGTTCCAACTGCACTGGCTCAAAGACCAACCCAATACAAAAAGGTGTGCCCCTAACAGCACCGCCCATACCCAGCCCGGCACCCGTGCCCGCCCCATCAGCGCACCAAATCCTGCTTGCGGTAGGCATCGAGAGCCAACAGGCTAAATAACAAGATGGTAAAAGACCACAACGACGACCCCCCGTAGCTAAAAAACGGCAGCGGAATGCCCACCACGGGCGCTAACCCAATTGTCATCCCAACATTCACCGTCACATGAAAAAATAGCACACTCGCCACGCAATACCCATACGTGCGGCCAAATACCGACTTCTGCCGCTCCGCCACATAAATAATCCGCCAAAGCAGCGTCAGGTAAAGCCCGAGTACCACCAAACTCCCCATCCACCCAAACTCCTCCCCCACGGTGCAGAAAATAAAGTCCGTACTCTGCTCCGGCACAAAGTCGAATTTCGTTTGGGTGCCCTGCAAGAACCCTTTGCCCACCAATCCCCCCGAGCCAATCGCAATTTTACTCTGCGTTACATTCCATCCCTTGCCTAGTGGGTCCGCCGAAGGGTTAATCAAAATCTCTATTCGCTGCCGCTGATGGGGCTGAAGCACTTTATTATAAAAGAAATCCACCCCCACTACCATCCCGACCACTGCCAGCCACACTCCCAGCGCAACCGGCAAATGGTGGCGCAGCACCCGCCTGTTCACTCCCAAAACAATCAGCAGTATCACTGTGAACGCCGCTACCAGCCACAGCTTTGGCACCACTAGGGCCAGTATCAGGATAACACCCGCAACCACCAGCAAAAGTAAAATCAACGGCGACATTCCCTCGCGGAAATAAGCTAGTAGCAAAGCCCCAAAAACCAGTGCCTGGCCCGATTCATTAGAGGCCACAATAAGCAATGGCGGCAACAGCGTAATGCCCGCCAACATCAATTGGTCACGCCAGTCTTGGTACCTCAGATTAATACTCGCCATAAACCGGGAAGCTGCCAGCGCCGTCGTAAACTTGGCAAACTCTGCCGGTTGTAAGCGCACCGGCCCCAGTTCCAACCACGACCGCGACCCCGCAATGGGTCTGGCCACAAACATCGTAACCAGCAGCAACACAATCATTCCTCCATACAAGACATATGCGAAAGTATCATAAGCCTTGTAATCAACAACAAGCAGCACCACCACCAGTATCACGGTCGTAACAATCCACAGCAGTTGCTTAAACCAATTAAAAGCCATGAGCTTATCGAAGCTCATGGCTTTTAATGGATTCACCGGGGCATCGGGCGAGTAACTCGACGCATAAATGCAAACCCAACCTATTCCAACCAGTATCACATAAAGCAATACAGTCAACCAATCAATACTTCTGCTATAACGTGCTGGTGAAACTTGCACAAATAAAGGCAACTAGTTAATTCGGTAAATTTACAACTTCCAAGGAGTAAATTAATTTTTATACTTCGCGGAAGTATTGAAGCTGTTTAGAGGTTCATCAACTTAATTTTTAGTAGTTATTTTGGGTATTTCGGCATGTCGGTTCTTCAATTTCTCGCGGGCTTTCTCGGTGGTAAAGGACCAATTGATTTTGACGGCGGCCTTATTGCTGTTGGCCTGCCCGGCCAGGGCTTCTTGTTCGAGTTGTTGCGGGCAGCCAATGCGGCGGTCGAGGCACTGGCGGGAAAGGGCGGCAAACTCAATTTCGGCCATATTGAGCCAGGAACCGTGCTTGGGCGTGTACGCGCAGCCGGCCGAGGCGGGCGTGGTGCGCCGCAGGTGTGAGTGCTGTAGTTGTCCTGCACCAGCTGAATTTTGGGTGCCTCGGGGTAGTGGGTCTGCACGAGCCAGTCCATAAAGCGGGCATAATCGGCTTTGATTTTGGTGGTCGTGACCTGCAAATGGCGCTGGCCTGTGTCGATGTTGTAGGCCAGCAAGACGTTGCACACGCCATTGCGCACATATTCCTGGTGCTCTTTTTGGGTGGCTCCCGGTTTGGATGGAATCGGGGTCAATACCTGGCCGAGTAACTGGCAGGGCCGCTCATCAAAGCAGCGGCGCACCACGCCCGCCTCGGCCGGCTGCGCGTACACGTCGAGCACATCTTCCAGGTTGGCCAAGTACTCGCCCGTTATCGTGCCGATGCACCACATCTCTTTCAACCAGGGCTTGAGTTGACTTTTTTAACACCTTCCGAACCGTCTCGTCGGAAATCGATGCCACGTAGCGCAGTTCCACGACCCGTTCGGTGAGCAGGGCCAGCGTCCAGCGGGCCGCTCCGGCCGGGGCCGCGCTACAGGCCAGGCTCGTGAGATGGGCTTCCAGGGCCGGCGTCACTTTCGCTGGTTACCCGCTGCGGGGGCGCTCTTCCAGGGCATCGACCAGACCCGCGGCCAGGTAGCGCCGCTTCAGGCTGTAATACTGACTGGCGTAAATCCCGGCTTCGGCTTGCACCGCGCTCGCCCCTTTGCCAGCCCCCATGAGCAGCAAGGCTCGGGCCCGGGTGATTTTGCGGCTCTTGTGGGTGCCCTTTTTGAGGATACCACGCAAGGTGGCCGTATCAGAGGTCGTCAATTCAACCGGGTGGGCGGGGCGGGACATGGGCGGATAATAAGTAATTATGCATAAGTAAACGTATCGTTCTGGCGAGCGCCTCACCCCCCAGCCCCTGCCGGGCACGGCCCCTCTCCGAAAAGGAGAGGGGACACCGGTTTTGCGGTTGATTGTCTCCCCCCTCTCCTTTTCGGAGAGGGGCCGTGCCCGGCAGGGGTCAGGGGGTGAGGCGAGCATGCGCGCCGTTTGCACGCTTACTTCTGCGCGACTACTTAACGGATGTTACGCACGGAGTTGCGCGAGTTGGTGGTACATGGCTTTCAAGCCCACCGTGTAAAGCTGGGCTTTAAGCCGAAAATGACCGATGCCGCACTTGAGTTTGAGGACTTCGAGTTTGGTGTAGGCCAGGACGGCGGCGAAGAAATGGGTGGCCTGCATGGCCAGGGTTCTAGTGGACGATTTGCCCATTGAGGAGTTCTGTTTGAGCGACTTGTGGTATTCTTCCACTTTCCACCGTCGCTGGTAAATCGCGGTCAGCTGGGCTTGGTCCAGGTCGGTGTCGCTGCTGACCAGATACAAAATACCCTGGCTGCCGTCTTGGTTTGTAAAGACTTGTCTGCTCACGAGCACCGCCGGTTGGACGGAGCGCAAGTAGACGCGCAGGGGCTGCGTATCGGGAAAGACCAGCGACTGCACGGGCTGGAACCGGCCCTGGGCGCGGTCGGCTTCGCTCAGGGCGACGGTGCGGCTGCTTTCCAGGGCAAAAACGAAGTGGTGGCCCAGGGCCCGCACCAGGTTCATGTTCTCGGCCGACGCGTACCAGCTGTCGGCCAGCAGGTAGCGGTAGGCCAGCTGCTGTTGGGCCACGCGCAGCATTTGCTACAGGTATTCGTTCTTGGTGAACGGGCTTTGGTAGCTGGTTTTGCCCGTCTTCGGCTGATAGATGTAGATGGGCACGGTTTTACGCACCAGTTCGACGGCGATAGGCACGGCTAACGCGCCGGCCTGGTAGCGCAGGCTCACGAAGTTCAAGCCCTTGACGTAGCGTTGCTGGCTGTGGTCCCAATGGTTGCAAATCAGCTCGTTGGCATCGGTGTGCGCCTTCTTCAGCACCGAATCGTCCACGATGAGCACGGCGAACTCGTCGCCCGGCCGCCGGGCCTCGGCCGGGCGAATCAGGGGCTTGGCCTGCCGCCACACCTCGGCCGGGCCGTAGGTGCCCTGGCTCAGCCAGCGCGTGATGTGGTCGTGGCTCAAGGCACCGTCCAGCAGCCGCGACAAGCCTGTGGCCGTGGTCGGACCCGTCGAACTTAGCAAATAATCCGTGTACAGGTCCAGCGTGCAAGTCATCATAAGCGTCTTAAACGAATACCAGCCACCGGCGACCGCGTAACAGCAGTACTTAAGAACTGCTGTTACGCGGTAGGTTGTAGCGCGAACGGTGTGGTTAGCGTCCCCGTGCCAGTAAAGCCGCCTGAACGGCACGGGGACGCGAACGACAAAGTTCGCGCTACCCCCCCAGCGGCGCTTAAACCACGGCACGGCGTAACAGCAGTCATAATTCAAAACCCATCATTAGAAATCAGTGGCGGCAGTCGAGGTCCTTTTCAACCAAAACACGGAGGTGCTGATTTTCAGCCAGTGGCAGGTTGTGCGAAAAGCCGTTCTGGTCGGTTTCAACCCAGGACTTGGCTAGGGCAAAGGGTACCAGCACAGTGATGGCTCCGGGCGCATAATGCACCTGCACCGGCTCGGCCTGGGGCAGGGTTTGGGCAGCCTCCGAGCCACGTTCCAGCGCGTAGGTGAGGCGTTGTTCGGGATTGAGGCCGAAATGCACGGAGCCTTCGACTCGGCCCGTACTGGCAAATTCCTGCAATTCGCCATTGGTGAGGCGCAGGCGTAAGGTGTCGTCTTCGATGCGGAGCTTCATTTCATTTAACAGTTATACTCGTCGCGAAGTGGAATGCGAAAATCGACTGGCCGGTGTAGCGACGCGACCCTGCGCGTCTCGGCGTTGAACGGCGCGAACGCCGAGACGCGCAGGGTCGCGTCGCTACACCGTGCTCGCAAACCACTTCATGACGGGTATAACAGTTATCATTTAACCCTCTGCCGGCGCACAACGCAGCTGTTACGGATGCATACAATGCTTTGTTGAGCGAAGACTTTCGATTGTTAAAGGCTAATTGATAAATGTTAAATGACCAGCCGCCAGCCGTGGCTATAGATGTTGAACCGCTGGTTGCGCACGAAGCCCAGCACCGTCATGCCAAAGCTTTCGGCGGCCTGCACGGCGAGGCTGCTGGGGGCCCCCACGGCGGCCAAAATGCCGATGCCCGCGGCGGCGGCTTTCTGCACCAGCTCGAAGCTGACTCGGCCGCTCACCAACAAAATATGCTGGTGCAGGGGCAGCCAGCCGGCCAGCAGCGCGGCCCCGATTAGCTTATCCAGCGCATTGTGGCGGCCCACGTCTTCGCGCAGCAGCAGCAAATCGCCGGCCGGCGTGAATAGCGCCGCCGCGTGCTGCCCGCCGGTTTGCTCGAAACCGGCCTGGGCGGCCCGCAGTCGCTCGGGCAGCCGATGAATCACGTCGTAGCGCAGGTGCGGGCCAGCGGTGGGCAGCACGGGGCAGGAGGCGGTGCGCACGGCATCGATGCTGGTTTTGCCGCACACGCCGCAGCTGGAGCTGGTGTAAAAATGCCGCTCCATGGCCGCAAAATCGACTTTTACATGGGCGGCCAGCTCGGCGCGGACGACATTGCCGGCTTCTTCGGCCTTCTGCACATCGGGACAAGGAATGATGCCGAGCAAGTCGTTTTTTTTCCGAATAATGCCTTCGGTGAACAGGAAACCGGCGGCTAATTCTTCATCCTGGCCGGGCGTGCGCATGGTAACGGACAGGGTGCGGTGCTGGCGCTGGCTATCGATTTCGTAGCCGACGCGGATTTCCAGTGGCTCCTCGGCGGCGAGCTGGTCGGAGACCGGTACGGGCGGACCGCTGCCGCTCACCTTTTCGATGCGGACAAACTCGTAGCTGGCGGCGGGGAGCAGGATGGCGGGTTGCATGGAGCAGGTTTGGGTGGGCATGTATACGCGCGAAATAAGGACGGGGGTTCGTCTCAGGAACGTGCTATGGCGCGTTTGGGCGTTGTATGGGTCAGGCCGATTCCCATTGGCACCGTACGTTTGGGGCGAACTCGCTCGCCGATTGAACGCGCCGTGGCGCGTACCGACAGCCTATGAAACTCAGAAAACTCACCCGCAACCTCACGCTTTGGGTGCTGCTGGCTATTGTGGCCGGGGCGCTGCTGGGGCATTTCCGGCCCGCCACCGCCGTGCAGATGGAGCCGCTGGGCAAACAGTTTATCAATGTGGTGAAGCTGTTTATCAACCCCATTATCTTCCTCACTATCACGCTTGGCATCAGCACGATGGGAGATTTGAAGAAGGTGGGACGCATTGGCGGCAAGGCGCTGCTGTACTTTGAAATCGTGACCACGCTGGCGTTGCTCATCGGCGTGGGGGTGGCGGCGCTGGTGCGGCCGGGGGCGGGCGTGGCCGTGGGCAAGCTCAGTACCGAGCAGGTAGGCGAGTTTACCAAGCGGGCGAGCGGGTTTTCGTGGGACCATTTCCTGGCCGATAACCTCACGCTGCAAGTCCTCATCGCGGCTATTGGGCTGGGCATCGCGCTGAGCAAATACGCCGGCCGTCGGCCCATCGTTCACTTCCTGAAAGAGGCTTCAAAATATGTATTCCGGGGGCTGCACCTGGTGATGCTCTTTGCCCCGATTGGCGCGTTTGGCGGCATGGCCTTCACCATTGGCAAGTACGGCATTGCCACGCTGCTGCCGCTGGGCAAGCTCATGGCCACGGTGTATCTGACGATGGCCGTGTTCATTTTTGTAGTACTGGGAGCCATTCTGCGCTACTGTAGCATCGGGATGTGGTCGTTTCTCAAGTACATCAAGGCCGAGCTGCTGATTGTGCTGGGCACTTCCTCCTCCGAAGCCGGCCTGCCGGGCCTCATGGAGAAGCTGGAAGCAATGGGTTGCGCCCAGCCGGTGGTGGGACTAGTGGTGCCCACGGGCTATTCCTTCAACCTCGATGGCACCACCATCTACCTCTCGCTCGCCACGCTGTTTCTGGCCCAGGTGTTTCACGTCGACCTTTCGACGGGGCAAATTATTACCATGATGGGCATTCTGATGGTGACCAGCAAGGGAGCGGCCGGCGTGGCGGGCAGCGGCTTCGTGGTGCTGGCCAGCACGCTCACGGCCATGAAGGTGATTCCGGTGGAGGGCCTGGCCCTGCTGCTGGGCGTGGATAGATTCATGTCGGAGGCGCGCTCCATCACCAACTTCGTCGGCAACGGCGTGGCCACCATTTTCCTGGCCCACAACGAAGGAGCCCTCGACCACGCGCGGGCCGAGGCCGTGCTGGGCAAGCGCCTGCGGCCCTTGCGCCTGCGCCGCCGCCGGGGCCTCACCAGCGGCGAATACCTGGGCGAAGTAGCGGAGGAAGCCGCCCCGTAGCGCGGACTTTCAGTCCGCGTGGGCGAACGGGCCATGCGCGGACTATAAAGTCCGCGCTACTTTCTCCGACCTTTGCCCCAATGCAGCCGCCCACGCTCCCCCACCCCGCCCCTACCCGCCCGCCCATCCGCTTCGACCGCAACGAGCTGGCCGGGGCGTTTGGCGACCTGGGCACCGATTTGCCGCTGCTCATCGGGGTCATCGCCGCCTCGGGCGTGGACAGTGCCGGAGTGCTCATTCTGTTCGGGTTGATGCAGGTTTTTTCGGGGCTGTGGTACCGGATGCCCATGCCGGTGCAGCCGCTCAAAGCCTTCGCGGCGCTGGTTATCGCCCAGAAAATTCCCGGCCGCGTAATTTTTGGGGGCGGGCTGGCCATTGGCATCAGCATGTTTTTTTTATCGATAACCGGGCTGATTGATGTGCTGGCGCGGTTGGTGCCCAAGCCGGTGGTGCGGGGCATTCAGTTTGGGCTGGCTTTGCAACTGGCCACGCTGGCCCTCACCAAGTACGTGGGCAGCGATGGCGCGGCGGGCTATGCGCTGGCGGCGGCGGCGTTCGCCGTTACGGTGGCGCTGTTTGGCAACCGGCGCTGGCCGGCGGCGCTCATCGTTATTGCCCTGGGCGTGGCGTATGCGCTGGTGTTCAAGCTCGATTTAGCCACCGCGCAAAAAGCCGTGGGCCTGCACCTGCCCACCTGGCACCTGCCCCAAACGCAGGACCTTCTCACCGGAGCCCTGCTGCTGGCCCTGCCCCAGATTCCGTTGTCGCTCGGCAATTCCATTCTGGCCACCAAGCAGGTGGCGCACGACCTGTTCCCCGAGCGCCGCCTCAGCATTCGCCAAATCAGCTTCACCTACGCCCTGATGAACCTGGTGAACCCGTTGCTGGGCGGCTTTCCGGTGTGCCACGGCTCGGGCGGCATGGTGGGGCACTACGCGTTTGGGGCACGCACGGGCGGCTCGGTGGTGATTTACGGCAGCATTTTTTTGGTGATGGGCCTGTTTTTCAGCCAGGGCTTTGCCGAGGTGGTCCAGATTTTCCCGCTGCCGGTGCTGGGGGTGCTGCTACTGTTTGAGGCGCTGGCGCTGGCCACGCTGCTGCGCGACATCAGCGGCAGTCGCTCCGAGCTGCTGGTGGCGCTGCTGGTGGGCTTGCTGTGCGCGGGGCTGCCGTATGGCTACCTGGTGGGGCTGGTGGTGGGCACCGCCGTGTACTACGCCATGCTGCGCGGCTGGGTGGGGCTAGGGAAATTTTAGTTGCTAGTTGTTCGTTGTCAGGTGCTGGACTAGTAATTCCAATTTAACGCGCTTGGTGCGGTATTAACAAAGGACAACCAGCAACTGACAACCAGCAACCAGCAACTACCCCAAAATCGGCACCGGCTGCTTGTGCTTATCCACGGCCACGAAGGTGAACAGGCCCGTAACGGCCTTCTGGCGGTCTTCGGAATACATCTGCTCCACGAATAATTCGACGCGTACTTTAAGGCTGGTGCGGCCCACGTGCTCGATGCTGGCCACCAGCTCGACCAGCGAGCCGCCCGGAATGGGGTGCGTGAAATCGACCCGCTCGGAGGACACGGTCACCATTTTCAGGCGCGAGAACCGGGTGGCCGCGATGAAGGCCATCTCATCCATGAGCAGGAGCGTAGTGCCGCCAAAGAGCGTGTCGTAGTGGTTGGTCGTATTGGGGAAAACGGCTTTGAAGATGCGTGTTTCGGCGCGGGCAATGCGGTCGGCAAGGAGCATGGGCTGGGGCAAAAAAGGAGACAAAACGGCCTCCGCTTGCTTTCAAGCCCTACTTCTGCTACTGCTACCGGCCACCGGCCACCGGCCACCGGCCGCCCCGGCAGCGCCCCAGGCGCGGCACCGCGGTACCGCCAATGCCAGCCCCAAAGCGCGAGGGCAGCATCACTCGGCGGCCGGCAGGTATCCTGACTTATTTCGGGCTGGCCCCGCCCTTCTCGACCCGCCGAAGCAGGCCAATGGGCCTTGGAGTGGGGGCCGCCTGCTCCGGCCACTCGGGCCGGGAAACTCACAGTAGCGCGTCTGTCCGGGAGTTGCACCCGATTCCCTTTTAATTCCCGCCGGAGCCGAAACCCCGGCCAGAAACCGTCCGCTGATTGAAGAAAATCAAACCGAGAACCAACGGGGGCGAAGGTACGCGCTACACCCGCACCCGGCTCGCCACCGCCGACACGCACAGGCCCATCACGGCAATGAGCGCAAACGATGCCCGCAAACTAGTGGCCCCCGCGACGAACCCAATGATGGGCGGCCCCAGCAAAAATCCCAGAAACCCAATGCTCGACACCGCCGCCAGCGCCATGCCCGCCGACATGTGCGTGGACCTGCCCGCCGCGCTATACACCAGCGGCACCACTGCCGACGTGCCAAACCCCACCAGCAACAAACCCAGCAGGGCCGTGGGCAGCATCGGCCACAGCACCGCAATCAGCAACCCCGTGGCCGTGAGCAGCCCACTGAGCTGGATGACGCCAGGTGCCCAGCCGCCCGGCCAGCCAGACGGCCCCGAAGCGGCCCAGCGCCATAGTGCTCATGAAGGCCGTGTAGCCGGCCCCCACCCAGGCCCTGTCGGCCAGCACTACTTTTTTGAAATACACGCCGCTCCATTCGAACATCGCGCCCTCGCAAATGAGGGCGCAGAAGGCAATGGCCCCCAGGCCCAGCAGCTCGCGGTCGGGCAGCACGAAAATGGGCTGGTCGGGGTCCAGGCCGCTGTCCTGGCGCACGGTGTAGCCGGCGCTCACCACCAGGCCCGCCAGAATGAACGCCGCGATGAGCATAAAATGCCCACTCGGCGGCACCGCGTGGCCAATCATAAACGCGCCCACGGCCGCCGCCACAAAGCCCGCCAGGCTCCACAGCCCATGAAACGAGGCCATAATGGGCTTGTGCTTATACAGCCGCTCCACGCCCACGGCCCGTGTGTTCACGGCAATGTTGGTGAGGTTGCCGCCCACCCCAAACAGCACCAAGCACGGCAGCAGCTGCCACAGGTTGGCGGCCCAGCCCAGGCCCAGCAGCGCGGCCGCGTACAGCACCACGCCCCCCAGCACCACTTTGCGGCTGCCCTCGCGGGCCACCAGCCACCCGGCCAGCGGCAGGGTCAGCAGCTGCCCCAACGGAATGGCCAGCAGCACACCGCCCAGCCCGGCCTCCGAAATGCCCATCGTTTGCTGCACGCTCGGAATGCGCGAGGCCCAGCTCGCGAAGCACAGCCCCAGCAAAAAGAACAACGCGCCCACGGCCAGCCGGTGGGTTTTGCGGGAAATCGGGCCGGCAGGGGTCATCAGTGGCAGCATCGGCATGTTCGGGGTTGGGGCAACGGCAGCTGCCCGGCGGTGCCCGAGCTACTTTTCGTAAAATTAAGCCCCGACAACGCCGCCCCGCCGTCGGAAGTTGCGCCCCGCGCTCACCCAGCCGTTAAGATTACCCCACCATAATTCCTCACCCCATGTCCCAACCCGACCGCAACAAGCACACCGCCATCGCCTTCTACGAGCTGATGTTCAACGCCTGCCAGCCCGCCGAGGCCCTGGCCCGCTACGTGGGGGCCGAGTACATTCAGCACAACCCCGGCGTAGCCGATGGCAAGCAGGGTTTCCTCGATTATTTCCTCCAGATGCAGGCCGAATACCCTGGCAAGCACATGCGCGTGGTGCGCACCGTGGCCGAGGGCAACCTGGTGGTGCTGCACTGCCACCAAACATGGCCCGGCGGCCACGACTACGCCGGCATCGACATTTTCCGGTTCGATACCGACGGCAAAATCGTGGAGCACTGGGATGTGCTGCAAGTAGTGCCGGAAGCGGCCCTGAATGCCAACGGCATGTTTTGAGAGCTTATCCTAGCAGGCGGTCATGCTGAGCTCCGAAGCATCTCTACTGCAATAGTAAATCTGATTACTCTCGCAGTAGAGATGCTTCGGCAAGCTCAGCATGACTGTTCTGCTTGGCATCTATTTGAACACCAACTCACCCCTGGGTATCGAGCTTAATCTGGGCCACGACTTCGTGCAGCTGCTGGCTAATGGAATTCACCATTGGCTGCAAAGCAGTTACTTCGAACGCGCCTTGCCATTGGTCGAGCGCCGCTACCGGGGGCAGCAGGTGCAGCGCCCGCAGGTGCGTGAGGGAGGGCCGCAGGGTATGGGCCGTAGTTTTCAGCAGCGTGAGGTCGCCTTCGCGCATGCCCTGGCTTAAATTTTGAGCGGCTTCCTCGCAGCTTTCCACGAAGGTTTCGAGCATGAAGGCCACGAAATTCTGGTCGCCCTGGCCCACGGCCAGCAACTCATCCACGGCGTAGAGGCGCGTGCCGGCGGCAGCCGGTGGCGCGGCCGGCTGCCAGTCGGCCACAGCTTCCGTTTTGCCCACCGGCCCGGTGGTAAGAGCGGGTGCCATCGTCCACTCGCTCACCACTTTCAATAGCTCTTCCTCCTTGAAGGGCTTGGCGAGGTAGCCGTCCATGCCGGCGGCGAGGCATTTCTCGCGCTCGCCCTTCACGGCGTTGGCCGTGAGGGCGATGATGGGCGTGGCCAGGCCCAGCTGCTGGCGCAGCAGCGCCGTGGCGGCGTAGCCATCCATCACCGGCATTTGAATGTCCATCAGAATCAGGTCGAAGCGGGTGTGCTGGGCAAGCTCCACGGCAATGGCCCCGTGCTCGGCCTCGGTTACCTGCACGTGGGCATGGTTGAGGAAGGTTTTGGCAATCTGGCGGTTGAAGCGGTTGTCTTCGACGAGCAGCACTTGCTTGTTGCGCAGGTGGTGGCGGGTGGGGCCATCGGGCGGCAGCACCACCCTGGGGGCCAGGTCGGCGGGCTGGCCCACGGGCAGACGCAGGGCAAACTGCATGGTGGTGCCCTTGTTTTTCTCGCTTTCGAGCTGCACGTCGCTGCCCATCAGCAACAGCAGGTTGCGGCTGATGCTCAGGCCCAGGCCCGTGCCGCCAAACTTGCGCGTCACCGACGAATCTTCCTGGCTGAACTCGTTGAAGATGCTCTGCACAAAGTCCGGCTCGATGCCCACGCCGGTATCTACCACCCGAAACACCACCTCACCCGCCCCGTCGGCGGCCGCGGCGGCCACAAAATCGCAGATTATGGACACCTGCCCCGCCTCGGTGAACTTGATGGCGTTGCCGGCCAGGTTGAGCAGCACTTGCCGGATGCGGTAGGGGTCGCCGAGCAGCACGCGCGGCACCGTGGGCGCTACTTCGATGCGCAGAAACAGGCCTTTTTCGACGGCTTTGTAGTGCAGGGTTTGTTCGATTTCGGCCAGCAGGTGCGCGGGCGTGAAGCCGACTTGCTCCAGCGTCATCTTGCCGGCCTCCAGCTTCGACAAGTCGAGGATATCATTGATAATGACCAGCAAATGCTCAGCCGACGTGGTGATGGCCTGGCGGTAGCTGTCCTGGTCGGGGGCCAGCGTAGTTTTGGCCAGCAGCTGGCTCATGCCCAGAATGGCGTTCATGGGCGTGCGTATTTCGTGGCTCATGTTGGCCAGAAACAGCTCGCGGGCCCGCACCGCCGACTCGGCCGCCAGCTTGGCGTGGCGCAGCTGCTGCTCGCTGAGCACCCGCTCCGTAATATCGAGGCCGTAGGCCACGATGAGGTGCGGCAAGCCGTCGGCGTTGAACACCGGCTGCAGGCAGCGCAGCTGATGGCGGGTGCCATCGGGCCGCTGAAACGACTCCTCAAACGTCACCAGCTCGCCCTCGCGGAAAGCCTCCTCGATGCGGGCGTGGCGCACCTCGCCCAGCGCTCGGGGGTGGCCGTACTGGGCACAGTACTCGATGTTGTCCTTGCCAATCACCCAGGCACGCTTCTCTGCATCCTTGATGCCGGTGGCGTTCACGAACACGTAGCGGCCCTCGGCATCAAACACACCGATGTCGCAGGGAATCTGGTTGAGGACAAACTCGTAGAATTCGCGCTGCTCGGCCAGCTGCTGCTCGGCCTGGCGGCGCTGGGTTACGTTGCCGCCCGTGCCCAGTACCATGCGCAGCAAGCCGTCGGCCGCGAACACGGGGATGTAGAAGCGGCTCATTTGCTGCGGCCCCTGCGACGTGGGCAGGGTTTCTTCCCAGGCCACTTCGGTGCGCGTCCGCACGGCTTCCTCAAACAGTCGGCGGCGGTTCTGGGCCAGTTCCACGGGCTTGTCGCGGTGCGCGCAGTACGCAAAGTCGTCCTGGCCAATCATCCAGGCCCGCGTTTCGGGGTTGCTGAAACACCGCGCGTTCAGCAGCTGGTAGTGGTGCTCGGCATCGAACACGACAACCTCCACCTTGAGCTGGTCGAGGATGGTGGTATAGTAGTCCTCGCGCTCGGCCAGGCGCTGCGCCAGGGCCTGCGCCTGGGCCGTGGCCTGGTACTGCTCGGTCACGTCGCGGTAGCTCACGAGGTGGCCCAGGCTGTCATCGGCCAGCACCGTGTAGTGCTGCTCCAGCACCCGCCCATCGGCCAGCGCCAGGTATTCGCGGTGCGGCCCCGCGCCCGCCGTGCGCAGGGCCTGGATGCGGGCCAGAAACCGGGCCGGCTCCTGAAAATGGTGCTGAATGGCCGCGGCAATGTCCTGCAATTGGTCGTCGCTCCCGATGGCCGGGGCCAGCCCAAACAGGTCGCGGCAGTGCTGGTTGGTGGCCAGGACCCGGCCCTCGGGGGTGGTCAGCATCACGCCGTCGGGCAGCGCGTCGACCACGGCCGCGAACCGGTCGCGCAGCGCCTGCAAATCGGACCGCGCCAGGGCCAGGGCCTGTTGCAATTCTACGATTTGCTCCTCCGCCATCGCTACGTGCCGGGGCACCGCCAATGATTGAGCAGCTGTTGTGGATGAAGACTCTAGTGAATTGTATAAAAGAATCATTTATGATATTGCTATAATTTGGGACAATTAGCAAATATAACCGAACTCCGCATCATAACGTGCTTATAACCTTGGCATTAAAATAAGCATTATTAAACTTAACCGATAAATTATTGAACCTCCCGCTCGTCAACAAGTGGACATTTCCAGCTACTTACAAATATCACAATATTTAACACATTCATAACATGATTACTAGCCGATTTTTCAACGGTTTCACGGGAGATTTTGCCCGTCGTTTTGCGCCGCTCCGAGTTCGGAAATCCGCTAAAAAATATTCGTGGGGCGGCCCGCTCTGGGGGCGGCCCAACAATCACAATAGCCGAGCTAGCGCCCGCTGGTACTGCGGGTTGTCGGTCATGCCATTGTGGCCCGCGCCGGGCAGCACAATGAGTGTATCCATGGGTTTGAGCAGGCGCTTGAGCCGAAGTGAGGCCCGGTAGTCAATCACCTCATCCCGGTCGCCGTGAAATAGCACGACGGGAGCCTGCACCTGGCGGATAAATTCGTAAGTAGGCAGCGGGTACCGCACCAGAAAACCGGGCACGAACGGGTAGTTCTGCGCGGCCAAATCGCGCATACTGAAGTAAGGAGCCTGCAAAATCAGCAGCTTGGGGTGTTGCCGGGCGGCCAGCCAGGTAGCCAGACCGGTCCCAACGGAATAGCCCAGCACAACGGTCCGGTTTTCGGGGTATTCGGCCAACAGCTGCTGGTAAGCGGTTTGCACGTCGCTCAACAGCTGGGCCTGGCTGCTGATTTTGCCGCCGCTCTTGCCATAGCCCCGGTAGTCGAGCAGGAACACGTCGTAGTGCAACGCCGTGTAGGTGGCCGCCGCCGCGCCCCAGGTATCCAGGGCACCGCCGTTGCCGTGCAGGTAGAATACCAGCCCCTTCGATTCCGGCGCTTTGAACAGCAGGCCGTGCAGCCGGGTACCGTCGGCGGCGGTGGTCCACCGCTCCTCAAACTTGCCCGGAAAATGGAATTGGTAGCCCGCTGGCAAGCGGTCAGGAAAGAACAACAGGCTCTCCTGCTTGGCATACAAACCCACGCACAGCGCTGCATACAGCGCCAATACTACGCCCAACACAATGGCCACACCCTTCATAAACAGCATTCCGAAAGCAAGGCTTCGGCGGCACGCAAGGCAGCGAGGCAATGCAAAGCCGTCGCCACGCTCCGCTTAATTACCCTCCAATGGTGGCCATGCTCTCGAAGCTGAGCTGGTGCAGCGGCCGCTGGCGCTCGGCCTCGAAGCCATTAGCAGCCCGGTAGCGGAAGGCGTTGCTGAGGGCGGCCACAATTTCGGCATCCGAAGCGCCGCCGCGCAGCAGGGCGCGGGTATCGAGCACGCCCTGGTCGTAGAGGCAGGTTTTGATGCCGCCCTCGGCCGTGAGGCGCAGGCGGTTGCAGGTGCCGCAGAACGTGCGCGAGTAGGCCGCGATGATGCCCACCGTGCCGGTGTGGCCGGCAATGCGGTATTCGGAAGCCGTGGCCCCGGCGGCCATCGTTACCGGCGTGAGCGCGCCAAAGTGCGCCTCCAGGTGCTGGCGAATGCGAACATGGTTCCAGGGCAACGAGGCGGGGCCGGCCGCGTGGCTGCCACCATTGAAGGGCATTTCTTCGATGAAGCGCACATCGACGGGCAGGTCGCGGCTGAGGTCGGCCAGCGGAATGAGGTCGTCGATGTTCTGGCCGTCCATCACCACGGCGTTTATTTTCACCTGAATACCGGCTTCCAGCAACGCGTAAAAAGTCTCCATCACCTTGGGCAGCTCGTCGCGCCGCGTAATGCTGGCGAAACGGGCGCGGTTCAGGGTGTCGAGGCTGAGGTTCACGGCCTTCACGCCCATTCGGGCCAGGGCCGGCACGTGGGGCGCGGTGAGTACGCCGTTGGTCGTCAGGCTAATGTCGTCGATGCCCGGCAACTGGGCCAGGCGCTCCATGAAGGGCACCAAATCGCGCCGCACGAAGGGTTCGCCGCCCGTCAGGCGCACTTTGCGCACGCCCAGCGTGGCCAGCAGGCCGGTCAGGCGCAGCATTTCCTCGTAGCTCAACAGCTCGTGCTTGGGCATGTACTTGATGCCTTCCTCGGGCATGCAGTAGAAGCAGCGCAGGTTGCAGCGGTCCGTCACGGCCAGGCGCAGGTATTCGAGCGGCCGGCCGTGCTGGTCGAAAAGGGGCGTAGCGGCCGGCGGGGCCGGGGAGAGTAGCGATGGAAGCACGTTTATCACCAATTTTGTGTGGCTGTACGTAAAGTAGCCGGCTTGCGCTAAACCTCCGACGGACAAAAGGTGTTCCGCCCCCAAGCCCCATCCCGGTTTTCGCCCAAAATTCACGCCGAAGGTATGTCTTTAAAAATCACCTTATACGGCATTACCCGCGACATCGTGGGCACGTCCGTGATTGAGCTGCCGGCACCCGCGCCTGCTACCGTGGGCGAATTATTGGAAGAATTGCGCAAGCAATACCCCGCCCTGGGCGAGCTGCGCAGCTGCGCCGTAGCCGTGAACAACGAGTACGCTGCCCACGACCTGGCCCTGCACACGACCGACGAAATTGCCCTCATCCCGCCCGTAGCCGGCGGCTGATTTTCAATTGCATAGTAGTCGGTAGTGGGTATTCAGTAGTCGGACCAAGTCGGGCAAATCGAAGCCATCCGACTACCGATTACTCACTACCGAATACCAAGTAAAATGACTCCCCACCTCGCCATTACTGACCAACCCATTGATGTGGCCGCCGCCCTGGCCGCCGTGCAAACCGATACCGCCGGGGCCGTGAATGCCTTTGTGGGCACGGTGCGCAACCAGTCGGGCGGCCGGCCCGTGCGCCGCCTGCACTACGAGTCCTACGACAGCATGGCCCTCACCCAACTCGGCCACGTGGTGACCCAGGCCACTGAAAAGTGGCCCATGCTCCAGAAAATAGCCGTGGTGCATCGCAAAGGCACTTTAGAGCTCGGCGACGTGGCCGTGGTAGTGGCCGTGGCCACGCCGCACCGCGCCGAAAGCTTCGCCGCCTGCCAGTTCATCATCGACACGCTGAAGCAGGTAGTCACCATCTGGAAGCGCGAGGAGTATGAGGACGGGACCGAATGGGTTTCGGCGCATCCGTAGAGCAGTTTCCAAGCGGCAAAAAAGCCCGGTTTCCTCGCGGAAACCGGGCTTTTCTGGTTGTGGGTCGTTGCTCGGTCCGACGGCGGAGCCGTCCGACCAGGGGGCGGCGCTACTTGCTCGGAATCAAGTACCCCAGCGACAGCTGAAAGGCCGAGTGGCGGGCGTTTTTCAGGTCGCCGTTGAAGTAGGTGCTGTTGTCGCTTTTCACGAAGTCGCTGAAGGTGCCGGTGTAGCGCAGGTTCAGGCTGAGGCCGTTATCGGCTTCGTAGCCCACGCCGGCCAGGTAGCCCAGCTCGTTGCGGTTGAGGCCGCTGAGGTCGGATTTGTTTTGCGCTTCGGAGGTGGTGGGGTTGCCGATGGTGGGCGTGGTAGTGGTGGTGGTTTTGTTGTTCACGCTCAGCAGGTAAGAATACTGCGGGCCAGCTTCGAAAATCAAGCCCGAGGCCCGCACTTTCAGCAGCACCGGCACGTCGAGGTAGTTGTAGTTTACCTGTCCTTCACGCTTCTGCTTGCCCAGAACGGAAGAATACTCGGTGGGCTTGTTCTCGAAGCCTTTCTGCGAATACAGCACCTCGGGCTGGAGCGACAGGAAACCGTCCTGAATCAGCGGCACGTTGAGCATTACGCCGCCCAGGAAGCCGAATTTATTGTTGTAAGTATCCTGGTTTTGAATGTTGCCGGCCAGGTTGGAATAGTTGGCTCCGGCGCGCAAACCCAACCGAACGGTCTGGGCCTGAGCAGAAGAAATGGCCGCCGTTGCGAGCAGGACCGCGACTAGAAATGAAGTCTTTTTCATGAGGAAATAAGGGTTAGTTGATAAGGTACCTGGCGAGCTCATCCGTAAAAAACGTGCCAGTATGCGCCCCAACGCGCATTGCGGTTGAAATCGTCTGAGCGACAGGCAAAAAAATAACCGCCGGGCCGGGCGGTTATTTTTGAATTCTTACCTATCACCCAATCAACTCACGTTCAGCGGCGGCCCGTTCCTCGGGCGTGTTCACGTTACGCAATTCGGCGGGCACGGGCGGAGTTAACAGCTCGATATCGGAGTTAATCAGGGCCTTGCGGGGGCAGGAGTAGCCCAGGCTGAGAAACCGCAGCAACTGCCCGTAGCTGCGCGGCTCCCAGATGGTGACGAGGGGCTCGGGGAAGTCGTCCCAGGGACTTTTGAGCGAGGTAGCGGCCCGCGCCGGCTGCCGGTTGCTCACCAGAAAATCGAGCGTTTCGCGGGTCAGAAACGGGAGGTCGCAGGCCAGCACCAGCCACGCCGCGTTGGGGTCGGCCTGGAAAGCGGACAGCACCCCGCCCAGCGGGCCGAGGCCCAGAAACGTATCGGGCAGCGCGACGAGGCCGGCGGGCAGGTCGGCGGCCTGGTCGGGGCGCACCGACACGCGCACATCGGGGCAGAACTCGGCGAGCAGCGCGGCCGTGTGCTGGCGCTGGTCGAGGGCGTGGTAGTGCAGCGCGCCCTTGTCGGTTTGCATCCGCTCGCTGCGGCCGCCGGCCAGCACCAGGCCGCGCAGCACGGGCACGGCGGCGACATACCACTGCCGGATGAAGGCGGCGATGCCGGCCGTATCATCCAGGCGCAGCACGGGCGGCAACGGGGTGGCGGCCAGGTGCTCGCGCAGCACGGCGGGCAGGGCGGTTTGGTCTTCGGCCAGCAGAATAAGGCGCACGTCGGTGAGGCGGTCGAGCTTCTTATCGAGCGGCTTGCGCGGGTCGACGATAACGACCTGCTGGCGGGCGCGGAAGTGGTTGCCGTTCACCAGCACCACGCTTTCGTGGGCCAGCAATTCGGGCTGCGAAAACTTGTCCAGCGCCCGCGTGAGGTTAAGCTGGCGGTGGGTGATTTTATCCACCAGCTCGGCCGAGAGGCCATTTTCGGCAACGTGCGGCGCGGGGCGCGGCTCGGTAGCCAACGAGTCGTGCGCCTCCGACGCGGCATCGCCGGCGGCGTGGTCGGCATCGACGTAGGCCACGCGCAGCCGCGGGGCCAGGTGGGGCAGCAGCCGCGCCACCAGGGCTTGAATATCGCCGCAGGGTGCCCCGAGAATGGCTAGCTCGTGGCGGCCGAAATCGCCCACGTCGGGGCGGGCCAGGGCGGCGTGCTTGAGGCGTTTTACGGTTGCGTTTGGTAGACTATCCATAGCGTAATTTACGAATTTTCGGCGCGATGGAAGTCGCGCTTGCCGCCGGTTTTGGCGATGAGCTGCACGCCCTCAATGGTGATGTCGTGCGAAAAGGCCTTGCACATGTCGTAGATGGTGAGGGCGGCCACCGTGGCCCCGGTCAGGGCTTCCATCTCCACGCCGGTGCGGCCGGTAACTACGGCGCTGCACTCCACGCGCAGGGCATCGGGGCCATCGGGCTCGATGGTGATTTTGCAGTCATCGAGCCCCAACGGGTGGCAGAGCGGGATGAGGTCGGCCGTTTTTTTGGCCCCCATAATGCCCGCCAGAATGGCCGTGTGAATAACCGGGCCTTTGTGCGAGGGCATTTCGCCGGCCTGCACGCGGCCCAGCAGCTCCGCGCCGAGCACCACGCGGCAGTGGGCCACGGCCACGCGGCGGGTGGGTGCTTTAGCGCCCACATCCACCATCGTGGGCTGGTTGGCGGCGTTGACGTGGGTGAAATTTTTCATTAGACTTGCACAATGTTATTTGTCAGTGATTTAGCTTATTTAGTAGTTAAGTTTAAAATTGGTCATTCCAGCAGCTACTTGCACAAGCTGATTTAACAAGCCCCTTCGATGAATTCGAATCGTTTGCTGGATAAACCGCATCTGTTTCAAACGACCAATGCAGTGCTCAATGGCCACTCTTTCGCTGGATACTTCCTTGTTATACGCTTTTTGTTCAACCGTCAACTCATTGGACTGTCCTTCGGCCGCCCGTTTCCGTTTGTGTGGAATACGGACCCGCTGAGCGCGGTAATCCGTCGCAAAACCCTGAAAGCCCAAATCAATCCTACCCTCCTTGTGTGCAAACCAATGCACTTCTGGTGGAAACTCTTTTTTCAGCATGAGGTAGTCGTTGACCGTGCCATTATACAACTTGCTGACGTATAAAATAGCGCCTCCTTCACCCTTTATGACGAGGATTTTATACGTGTGTCTTTTTTTTACCGGAATAAATTTCCTTTTGCTGCGCCTTGTTTTTCGGTCGTTGCACAAATACTTCGGTTACCTCGATGGTAAGGTGAGAATGGTGCCGAAAATAAGCCAGAAACCCGGCTAAATTGGCAAAGGATTGCGCGGTTTGGAACGCGGACAGCGCTTTATTTAGAATAGCCAGGCCCTTTTCGAATTTATAATCAGCCGTACTGGTTGGCAAGTTAAAAATTAAGGCCCGCACATCGTGAACGGTCGGATTTTTCTGGCAGAACAGGACGTAAAAAAGCAAGTCTTCGGTTTTTGAGAAAGCGAATTGTTGTTTTAAATTCTGTTGTTTCGTGTCAATATACACTTCGTAATCAGCTTGATAAGCCTGGTCAAAAAGAATGGTTAATTGGCGAAATTTCGCCTCGCTCATTCCAGGAGCGGAGCGCCAGGAACGGTCCGATTTAAGTTGGCTTAACTGCATCTGATTTTCGTGTAGAACGAGATTATTTGCAAAAACAAGCCAACAAGTTGATGTTTAATGTATTATATAACAAGTAATTGATTTTCAATGCCGTGCAAGTCTAATGGTTGTGGTGCAACTGTAGTCCTTTTATATGATTTAAATTTATTTTTAATAAAAAACTTGGGCGGTGGCATAAAATGAGGTGGTGCGGTTATTTCAACAAATTATACTAAGCAGAAAAGCCTCGTTTGCGATGCGCTAGCGGTGTTTTCAACCAATTTA
>JAYULN010000056.1:0-2693 GCA_043763525.1 Hymenobacter sp. | reverse complement strand
TCATCGGGTAGCTCGGGGCTTCGTTCTGCATCTTGATGGGGCCGAAGGCGGCTTCAAACCGCTCGATGTTCTCGGTGAGGGCTTGCAGCAGGCGCTTGGCGTGCTCGGGCGTGACCACGATGCGCGCCTTCACCTTGGCCTTGGGCAGGCCGGGCATCATGCGGATGAAGTCAATCACGAACTCGCTATTGCTGTGCGCAATCATGGCGAGGTTGGCGTATTCGCCCTCAGCCATGGCTTCGGAAAGCTCGATGTTGATGGCGTTCGGGTCCGGGTTTTGGTCGGTTGGTTGCATATTTCTAGAAGAAGAATTACTCTGAATTAGCTCTGTAGAGAATGAGTAGCATGAATGCTACGAACAGGCAAAGCGTTATGGCAACAACTTTCCCTAACCTTTTAGTAACCCTGTAAAAAACAGTCTCTGACGGTTCCCTATCCATATAGTAACAAAGGAAAACAAAAAAGCCGACCGGTTTGCACCGGTCGGCTTCTTCTTGCCTTAAAGGGCCAGCTTACTCAGCCGACACTTCGCGCTTGCCAGCACGGCTGGGGCGCTTGGCGGGAACGGCAGCTTCGGCTGCTTGCGCGGCCTGGGCAGCTTCCATCTCCTCTTTCGAGCCGACAATCTGGCGGGTGTACTCGCGCAGACCGGTACCGGCCGGGATGAGGTGACCGACGATTACGTTCTCCTTCAGGCCCAGCAGCTGGTCGGCCTTGCCACGGATGGCGGCTTCGCTCAGCACCTTGGTCGTCTCCTGGAACGAGGCGGCCGAGATGAACGACTGCGTGCCCAGGGACGCCTGCGTGATGCCTTGCAGCGTGGGGCGCGAAACCGAAGGCTGCGCGTCGCGCACTTGCACGAGGGTGAGGTCGCGGCGTTTCAGGCTGCTATTCTCGTCGCGGAGGCGACGGGCCGTCACAATCTGACCGGGCTTCATGTTGCTCGAATCACCGGCTTCGGTCACCACTTTCATGTCGATAATCATGTCGTTCTCGGCCATGAAGATGATTTTATCAATCACCTGGTTTTCGAGGAACGACGTGTCACCGGCATCCAGAATCACCACTTTCTGCATCATCTGGCGAACTACCACCTCGATGTGCTTATCGTTGATTTTCACACCCTGCAAGCGATACACTTCCTGAATCTCGTTCACGAGGTACTCCTGCACGGCACCGGGGCCCTGAATGCTCAGGATGTCCGAAGGCGTGATGGCACCATCCGACAGCGGCATGCCGGCGCGGATGAAGTCGTTGTCCTGCACCAGAATGTGCTTCGACAGCGGCACCATGTACTTCTTCTTGACACCGTCTTTCGACTCGACGTAGATTTCCCGGTTACCGCGTTTCACGGTGCCGTAGGTTACCACGCCATCGATTTCCGATACCACGGCGGGGTTTGACGGGTTCCGGGCTTCGAAAAGCTCCGTTACCCGCGGCAGACCACCGGTGATGTCGCGGGTTTTGCCCACCGAACGCGGAATCTTAGCCAGAATGTGACCGGCCTTGATTTTGTCGTTGTTCTCTACGTTCAAGTGCGAGCCCACGGGGATGCTGTACCCTTTCTGACCTTCAACGTCGCCCTTTTTGCCGGGGCGCACGATGATGGACGGATTCTGGTCCTTGGCCTTCGACTCGATGATAACCTTCTCGCGGTGACCGGTCTGTTCGTCCGATTCCTCGCGGAACGTGATGCCTTCGGTGATGGCATCGAACTGCACGGTACCATCAAACTCGGCCAGAATAACGGCGTTGTAGGGGTCCCAGTTGTTCAACTCCGTGCCTTTTTCTACTTCCTGACCTTCCGTTACGAGCATGAACGAGCCGTAAGGAACGTGGTTGGAAGTGAAGACGCGGCCGGTGCCTTTCTCCACGATGCGAACTTCGCCCGAGCGGCCCATTACCACGGCACCCTTCACGCCTTCGGCGGTAGTGGTAGCCACGGTACGAACGTCCTCGAACTCGACAACACCAGCGAATTTGGCTTTGATGTTCGACTCCACGGCAATGTTGGAAGCCGTACCACCTACGTGGAAGGTCCGCAGGGTCAGCTGCGTGCCGGGCTCACCAATCGACTGGGCGGCGATAACACCGACAGCCTCACCACGCTGCACCATGCGGCCCGAAGCCAGGTTGCGGCCGTAGCACTTGGCGCAGATGCCGCGCTTGCTTTCGCAAGTCAGCACCGAGCGAATTTCTACCGACTCAATGCTGGTAGCATCGATACGGCGGGTCGTGTCTTCCTTGATTTCGGAACCCGAAGTCAGGATAACGTCGCCGGTCAGCGGGTCGATGATATCGTGAACCGTTACGCGGCCCAGGATACGCTCGGCCAAGGGCTCCACGATGTCCTCGTTGTCTTTCAACGCGAAGGTTTCGATGCCGCGCAGCGTGCCGCAGTCCGGCTCGTTCACGATTACGTCCTGCGAAACGTCTACCAGACGACGAGTCAGATAGCCAGCGTCGGCCGTCTTCAGAGCCGTGTCGGCCAGACCTTTACGGGCACCGTGCGTCGAGATGAAGTACTCGATTACGTCGAGGCCTTCTTTGAAGTTCGACAGAATCGGGTTTTCGATAATCTCGCCAATCGAGCCTTGCAGCGACTTCTGGGGCTTGGCCATCAGGCCACGCATACCGCCCAGCTGACGAATCTGCTCGCGCGAGCCACGGGCTCCCGAGTGCATCATCATGTA
>JAYULN010000055.1:0-6606 GCA_043763525.1 Hymenobacter sp. | reverse complement strand
TTGTAGTTGAACCGGCGCTAATGGCCGGAGCCGCCGGGGCTTTTGCCGGGGCTGCTTTGGCCACGGGCGCGACATTAGCTACGGCTACGCGTGCAACGGGCACGGCGGCTTTAATTGGGGCAGCAGGCGCAGCAGCAACTTCGGTTGCGGGAGCAACGGGGACCTCGCTGGCAGCAGCCAGCGGCTGCGTATTGATGGCCGGTACCGTTGCGGTGGCCTCGTCCTCCAGCGGGGTCATGCCTTCGGCGGCCAGCGGGCGGCTGTTGAAATCGTGCTGCCCCAGAGTGGCTTGCTGCAACTCCGGCACCGGGGCCGTGGCGGCGGGCTGGTGCTGGGCAACCTCCCATTTAGGAAGCGAGGCCTGCCAGCTGGCGGGCAGGTAGCCGGCCCGTTGCGCCATCTGGTAATTGGCCATCAGCAGCAGGCCGGCGGCCAGGGCGATGACCCCGCCGGGCAGCAGGCGTGCCCAGCGCGTGCGGCGGGTAGCCGTACCGCGCAGGGCCGGCTGGGGCCGGTTGGCGCGGGCAGCGTTGGCACGCACGGGACGGGCGGCCAACTCGGGCAAGCCGAACGCGGAGGCTAACAAATTATCCGTGCCCGTATATTCGAAGGCTAACCCCCGGCCCACGGCACGGCGGAAAATACCAATGCCGGGTAGTTCGGTGCGGTTGGTTTCGTCGAGCTCCTGTTGCAGACCGGCGACGGCGGCACGAACGGTTTCGCGGGCCTGGGCGATAGACAGGTTCAGGTGCTGGCTCAGGGCATCAACCAGCAGGCCATCATTGCGGGTAAGGGCCTGGTTGAAGGCTACCAACTTGGTGGGCGGGCTAAGGGCCTGACGGCCGGGTTGGGCCCGCGCCGACGACGCGTCGGCCACAAGGCCCCCAAAGTCCGGAATAATCACACAGTCGTGGTCGCGGAGCAGGGGGCGGATGTGGTCGGCAAGATGCATCTTCTGGAATTATGAGTTTTGAATTATGAATTATGAGTTTGGAAGCAGCTGAAAGCCAAGGGTTATGAGGAAAGCTCATAACTCATAATTCAAAACTCATAATTACTTAAAAGGTATAAGTCGTCCCGCCCAGCACGTTGATGCCCTTCACCGGATAGCCGTAGAAGCGCTGGTACTGCCGGTTGACGAGGTTGTTACCCATTGCAAAGATGGATATTTTTGGCGTAATCCGGTAATCGGCCCGAAGATTCAGGTCGATAATCGGGTCGGTGGCGCGGTAGAAATCGGCCACGCGGGCGGCTCCCGGCGCAGTGGCCGGCCGATAGCTGATGCCGTAGCTGGCGGCGTAGAAATAGCCTTCCAAGCCCAGCATCACCTTATCGAAAATGTTGTAGGTGCCGAATACCGAACCCTGGAACTCGGGGCGGTGGAACGGCTGGGGCAGATTTTTGAGGGCGTACTTATTGTAGTCGAGGCGCGTGCCCAGCCGAAATTTCTCGGCGGCATTGTACAGCAACTCGCCGTGCAGGTTCAGCACTCCGGTGGCGTGCTGGTCGTATGCAAGGTCGAATTTGGTAGGGTCGACGGGGTTATTGAGGTAGAAGTACAGGTTGCGGTCGCGGGCATAGGTGGCGCGGACGTTGAACTCCAGGCCCCGCGCGGGGGTCGACGTAAACCCGGCGTAGATGGTGGGGCCGCGGTGGGTATCGGCCACGTTCAGGCCCTGGTTCAGCCAGGGGTTTTCGGTGCTGAGGTCGTAGCGGGTCACGCGCTGCAAGGCCCCACCCAAACCGGCGTACACCATAAATTTCTCGGGTTCAACGGTGTAGCCCAGGCGCACCGCCGGGTACACTACGCCCCGGCTCACGCTGGTGGCCGTGTCGGACGAATACCCGAGCGTGGCTCCCAGCGAGAAGGCAATGCGCTTATTCACAAATTCATAGGCCGACGTGGCCTGCACGAAAGTACGGCCGCGGCTAAGCAGCGCCGGGTTGGGCCGCGCGAGCGAGACGGCGGCCTGGTCTTTGTCCGAGATGAACGAGGCATCGGCGGCCACGGTCACGCGGCTGGCATCACCCAGGGCGTAGCCGACTTTGGCGTTCAGGCGCACGTCATTTTCGCTGGCCGCGAAATTATCGGCCCAATACCGGTAGCCGATGCTGGCATCGTAGGTCAGCTGCTGGTCGGGGGCGCGGTTGTGGGCGTAGGCTTTCAGGGCGAAGCGGTTGAACACTTGCTTGATAGCACCGGATTCGGGCGTGGGGACGGGGGCTCCGTTGGCGGCTTTTTCGTAGCCGTAGAAGTTATACCGCTCACGGCCAAAATCCAGGGTGGCCCCGAAGGCCCCGGTGCCCCGGTACAGCTCGCCCATGAGGTGGGCACTGGTTACGGACATGCGGGAGTTTTTACCGTCAACCGGCCCCTGAATGGAGCTGGTATGCTTGATGTCAAGACCATAAGCCTTCTCGGCATCACGGGTGCTGTGCAGGTAAGCCCGGCCGTAGAACGTGCCATAGTTGCCAATACCGGCCTTCAGGAAGTTACCGGTGAGCGGCGCGGGTTCCTCGGCCCGAATGGTCAGCACCTTCACCGAGGGATTCAACCGGTCGGCGGGTAGCCGAAAATCGGGGAAGGTGTAGGTGACTTTGCGCTCCGTTTTGGGCGGTGCGGGCAGCTTGATTTTATCGAAGTTGCGGGTGGCTTCGGGCAGCTGATTCACCCGCTCCTTCACAATTTCAATCTCCGCTTCCTCAATCTTACCGGTTGATTTGGGCTTGGTGGGCTGTGCCTGGGCGGCCGGCGCGGCGGTCCCTACCAGCACGGCCGCCAGCGCCAGGCTAGTGGCCAGCGCAACGCCGGAACATTGCGCTGACTTGGAATTCTTTATCGATAAAAGCTTCATCAGCAACTGATTTTTCATGGAAAGAATACGCTGCACCTAGCGCTGAGTAGTCGTGTCGGCCGGCACGGTAGTGGTACCACGCAGATTGGCACGAGGCACGGCCGCCTTGCCTTTGGTTGGGGCGGGTGCGGAGGTGGCAGGTGCCGTTTTGCCCTTCACGGGCGGGGTCGCGGCCGGCGCTTTGGCTGGTGGCGCTTTGGCTGGGGTCTTGGCCGGAGATTTAGCGGGGGTAGCTTTAGGCGTGGCGGGTTCCGGAGTGTCGTCGGGCTGGTCGGCCCCCAGCGCTTTAAGGCGCTGCTTGGCTGCTTCCACAATTTCAATCACCGGGAAGTTGTTGTCGATGATGGAGTTGAGCGTGCCCCGCGCCTGAAAGTTGTCGCCTTCAGCAGCATATACTTCCGCCACCAGCAGGAAGGCGCGGCCCTGCCACAGCGCGTAATTGCTGAAATCAGCATTCACTTTCAGGGCCGCTACTTTAGCTTCCTCGTTCTTCTTTTGCTTGAACAGGGTTTCGGCCAGGTAGTATTGGGCTTCGGCCCCGGTTACGTCGTTGGGCGCGGCGGTGGCGGCGGTGGCCAGCTCCGTAGCGGCCTGGTCGTAGCTCTCGGCCCGGAAGCTGGCTTTGCCCAGGTAGAGCAGCGCGGCGTTGGTGGCGTTGGCCGTGGCCCCGGCCTGGGTGCGCAGCTCTTCGGCCACGCGACGGGTGCCGGGGTAGTCGCCGCCCTCGTACAGGCTGCGCATCTGGCCGAGCGTGGCGTTGGCCACCTCGCGGCGGTTGGTGCTGGCCCCGCGCAGGCGCTCATACAGCTTGGCCGATTCCGTGAAGTTTTTGTTCTCGAATTCGAGGTCGGCGAGGCGGCCCACGGCGCGGTTCAAAAACTCGCTTTTGCCCTCGGCTACCACGGCCCGCAAGCGGGCCAGGCCCTGCTGCTTGTCGCCGGTTTTCAGGTAAGCATCGGCCAGGAAAAACCGGGCATCCGGCCCCAGGGCCGATTGTGGATACTGCTTCAAGTACGACTCCAGGCGCAGAATAGCAGGCTGGTATTTTTCAGCGAGATATAATGACTTGGCCGCTTCAAACTCCACGCTCTCGGCGGCTTTGCTATCCGGATTTTGCAGCTTGAAGGAAGCCAGCGCCGCATCAAATTCTTCGGTGCGACCCAGCGCCGTGAGGCTTTCCTGCAAGCTATAAATAGCCTGCGAAGCCGCGTCGCTGCGCGGGAATTCGGTGAGCACCCGCTGGAAATCGGCCACCGCTTTTTCCTGCTGCTGGAGGTTGGCATGGGCCACGCCGCGCTTTTGCAGCGCCTGTGGCACCAGCGCACTAGTGGGCCGGTTGTCAATCAGCCGCGAGAAGCCCGTGGCGGCCGGCTCGTACTCGCCGGCCTCAAACGAAAGCTGGGCCTGTTGAAAAACGGCATCCTCGGCGTAGCGCGAGTTGGGAGTGGTTTTGAGCAGCGAGGCCAGGGTGTTGTTGGCTTCTTCGCGGCGGCCCATCAGGCCCAGGGTGCGGCCTTTTTGGTAGTAGGCGTAGTCCTTATCGGCCGCGTTGGCGATGATGACCTTGTCGTACAGTATCAGGGCCTGCGGGTAGCTTTTGGCCACGTAATACGTGTCGGCCAGGCGCAGCGTGGCATCGTAGTAGTTGGGGTCCGAGGGCTTGGCGTCGGTGTCGCTGAGAAAAGCCTGAAACTGGGGCCGGGCGCGGTCGTACTGCTTGGTATTGTAGTAGGCATAGCCCAGGCCGTAGCGTGCTTTCTGCTCAAATTCGGCTTCCTCGGGGCTCACGCCGCCTTGCCGAGCGGCGCGGGCGGCCGCCACGTAGGCCGCAATGGCTTCGGGGTACTGCTGGCCCACGCTATAAATCTCGCCCCGCAGCACCTGGGCAGCAGCCCGCAGGCCGTCATCGAGGGGAAATTTCAGCGACTTATCCAGCAGCGGCAAAGCGGCCGCGTAGTTGCCGTTGTTGTACAGCACGGCAGCCTGCGAGTAGGCCACGCGCTGGTAAGTAGCATCCAGCTTCTCGCTACGGTCGTCGAGGCCTTCGAGGTAGGCCAGCGCCTGCGGGTAGTCAGTGGATGAGAGAAAGCTGGTACTCAGTAAATCATCAACCGTGGCCTGGTTTCTTGAGCGGGGAAATTTCTTGCGGAAATCCTTCAGCACGACCACCACCTCGGGCAAGTTGCCCAGTTCGTACTGCACCTGACCCAGCCTGAGGGTGGCATTTTCGGCAATATCTTTATCAAACGTCCCCTGGCGGGCCGCCTCAAACGCCGTTACCGCCTGGGGCTTCTGGCCGATTTGTATGTAGCTCATACCCAAATGGTAGGCCGCATTCTGGCCCAGCGAGTCGCGGCGCACGGCCACGCTGCTCAGGCTGGCGATGGCCCCCTTGTAGTCGCCCATTTTATAGTTGGCAAAGCCAATCTTGTACTGCAGCGCCGGCTCAATCTTGCCCTTGTGAATGGCGGCGTACTTGTCGAAATTCTCGGCCGCTTCCTTGTATTGGCCTTTTTGATAATACGCATCACCAAGCAGCAGCTGGATTTCGTCGGCGCTCTGGGGCGGCGGGGTATTTTGCAGGGCCTTTGAGGCGTAGGCAATCAGGCCGTCGTAGTTGCCTTCTTTATAGAAAATCTGAGCCATGATGGCCGGCACCACGGCCTTGTAGGCATCGTTTTGCTCGGCCACGGCCAGGTCGGCACGGGCGGCGGCGTAGTCGCCGGCGCGGTAGCCAAGGTAGCCGGCATAGTACGAGCTGGCGTATTTGAACTGGCTCTGGGCCTGCTTGTTGCGGTCGAATAGCAAGCGAGCCTTCTCATAATCCTTCTGCTCGAAGTAGCTGTAGGCCAGCTTGAAATCCGACTCGGCCCGCTGGTCGTTGCTCAGGTTGTCGGGGGCCACTTTCTGGAAGTAGCGGATGGCCGACTCGTAGTTCTTCTGGTCGAAGTAGAACTTGCCCAGCTCGAAGTACGCCACCGCCGAGCGCGGGTGCGCCGGGTGCTGCTCGGCGAAGTCCAGAATCAGCCCCTCGGCATCGGGATGCGACAAATAGAGGCCGCTGACGGCGTAGTAGAACTCAGCATCGGCGTTGCGGTCGCGGACGGCGATAGAGCCGGTCTGGCTGCTATGCACCGGCTCGATGGCCAGGTACTGCCGAAATGCCTCCTGGGCCGCGCCGTACTGGCCCCGGTCAAACAGCTCCAGTCCTTCTTGAAAGTACCGCTCATCGGCGGCAAAAACCTGGGTTTGCTGAGCCGAGGCGGCCATGGGTGCCGCAGCACTAAGGGCGGCGGCCAGCGCCAGCCGGGGAAATAGCTTCATGTAAATACCTGTCGTGGAGGGGCCGCGCGAGGCCCGCGAAGTGGCCAAAAGTAGCGATAAACGGGTTGCCGTTGGAAAAACGCGGCCGATTTTAGCGCCATCAACGCCGAGTTCAGCCCCTTTGGTATGCACGAAAAAAATGCCGCCGGGCCAGCCCGCCAACCCGGGTTGGCAGCCACTGAGCCTATTGGGCAGCTCTAAATCCCCGCTCGACAACTCCAAAAAAGCCCGGCCGCCTTGCGGCAGTCGGGCTTGTGGTGGGACGGTGGGCTGGCGGGCTACAGCCCCAGCGTGTAGGCGGCTTTGAGGTAAAAGAATGCGCCGGCCATGCCCATCTGCACGCTTTGGTAGGGCGCGATGTCGCGGTTGTAGGGAAAATACGAGGCGCGGCCGGTGCGCTGCGTGAAGTAGGCATCGAACGCCTCTT